>JBDTIW010000232.1:0-11971 GCA_039936215.1 Caulobacteraceae bacterium
TACTGCTGTCGCAGGGGCAGGTGCCGTGGGCCGGCCACACCGCCCGCCACGCCATGCCGGAAGTCTATGAGGCCATCGCCGGCGCGCGCACCGCCCTGGTCTTCGTCAACACCCGCTTCCAGGCCGAGTTCGCCTTTCAGGAACTGTGGCGGCTCAACGAGCTTGCCCTGCCCATCGCCCTGCATCACGGATCGCTGGCGGCCGAGCAGCGGCGCAGGGTGGAGGCGGCGATGGCGCGCGGCGAACTGCGCGCCGTGGTCTGCACCTCGACTCTCGACCTGGGGGTGGACTGGGGCGATGTCGATCTGGTCATCCAGCTCGCCTCGCCCAAGGGCGCCTCGCGCATGGTTCAGCGCATCGGCCGCGCCAACCATCGCCTGGAGGAGCCCAGCCGCGCCCTCTTCGTGCCCGCCAACCGCTTCGAGATGCTGGAATGCCAGGCGGCCCGCGAAGCGATCTCGGAGTCGGCGCTGGACTATGAGCCCGAGCGCGCCGGCGCCCTGGACGTCCTGGCCCAGCACATCATGGGCTGCGCCTGCTCCGAACCGTTCGATCTGGTCGATCTCTACGATGAAGTTCGCGGCGCCGGCCCCTACCGGGGCCTGACGTGGGAGGACTTCGAGACAGTGGTCGATTTCGTCGCCACCGGCGGCTACGCCCTGCGCGCCTACGACCGCTTCGCCCGCATCGTGAAGGGACGAGACGGCCTGTGGCGGGTGCGCAATGCCGAGATGGCCCTGCGCCATCGGCTCAACATCGGCGCCATCGTCTCGCCGGCCATGCTGTCGGTCCGCATCGCCAGCGGTCGGCGGGCGGCGCCGGGACGAAAGATCGGCGAGGTCGAGGAAGGCTATCTCGAAATGCTGGAGGTGGGCGACACCTTCGTCTTCGCCGGCCGGGTCTGGCGGCTGATCGGGGTCACCGGTTTGGACGTGCTGGTGACACCGGCGCCCGGTGAGGATGCCAAGATGCCGTCCTGGGGCGGCTCGAAATTCGCGCTCTCCACCTTTCTTGCCAGCCGGGTGCGGGCGATGATGAGCGACGCCCATCACTGGGAGGTGCTGCCGGGCGACGTGCGCGAATGGCTGGAGTTGCAGCGCGACCGTTCGGCCATTCCCGCGCCCGGCGAAATGCTGCTGGAGACCTTCCCGCGCGGCCACCGCCAGTTCCTGGTCTGCTATCCCTTCGAGGGGCGCCTGGCCCACACCACCCTTTGCATGCTGCTCACCCGCCGCCTCGAGCGCCTGGGCGTGGGACCGCTGGGCTTCGTGTGCAACGACTACGCCCTGGGGGTGTGGTCCTTGAAGCCCATGGTGGGGCTCGACTTCACCGACCTGTTCGCCCAGGACATGCTGGGCGACGATCTGGAGGCTTGGCTGGCGGAAAGCGCGATGATGAAGGGGGCGTTCAAGGGCTGCGCCCTCATCGCCAGCCTGATCGAGCGGCGCTTCCGCGGCGAGCGCAAGTCCGGCCGCGAGGTGACCTTCTCCACCGATCTCATCTACGATGTCCTGCGCCGCCATCAGCCCGACCATCTGCTGCTGCGCTGCGCCCGCGACGACGCCGCCCGCGGCTTGATCGACGTCGCGCGCCTGGGGCAGATGCTGGCGCGCATCGAGGGACGCGTCCGCCACGCGCCGCTGGACCATCTCTCGCCATTCTCCGTGTCGGTGATCCTGGAGATCGGCCGCCAGCGCTCGCCCGGCGGGGCCGGCGAAATGGTCCTGGCCGAGGCGGCCGAGGACCTGATCGCCGAGGCCAGCGTATGAGCGCCGCCGGCGCTCCTCATCGCTATGTCTTCGCCGCCCATCCGGCCGGCGGCCTGCTCCTGGAACTGGCCGGTGTCGAAGCGGTGTGCCGGGCCGCCGGGTCCCTGTGGCTGGAGGCGTGGGACGCCCTGATCGTCGCCGATCTGCATCTGGAAAAGGGCTCGGCCTACGCCGCGCGCGGCCAGCTTCTGCCGCCCTACGACACCGGCGAAACCCTTGGGAAGCTGGAGGCCGAGGTCGCCTGCCTCGCGCCGCGTCTTCTGGTCTTTCTGGGCGACACCTTCCACGACCAAGGCGCGCGGGCGCGGCTGGGCGTCGATGATGCGCGGCGGCTGTGCGCTCTGGCCGCCGGCCGCACCCTCGTCTGGGTGTTGGGCAACCATGACCCCGCCGCGCCGCGTGACCTGCCCGGCGAGAGCGTGGCGCATCTGAACCTGGCCGGCCTCCTCTTCGTCCACGAGCCCGCCGACGGGCCGACCGCCGCCGAAGTCGCCGGTCATCTGCATCCGTGCGCCAAGGTGCACATCGCCGGCGCAAGCGTGCGCCGCCGCTGTTTCGTCACCGATGGCGAGCGCCTCATCCTGCCGGCCTTCGGCGCCTTCGCCGGCGGCCTCAACATCCGTGATCCGGCTTTCGCGCGCCTCCTGGCCCGTCGCCCCCTCGCCGCCGTCCTGGGCGAAGGGCGCGTTCACGCTGTGGGCTGGGCCTCGCTCAGGGGCGATTGAAGGGCCGAAGACAGTATTAGGACAGCGGCTTGGGTGCGCTGGCGGCGGCGGCCGGGCCGTAGGAGCGGAATCCCGTCGTCGGCTGGTTGGCGGTTGGCGGGGCCTGCGGGGCCGCGCGTGGCGTGGCTTGGCGGTAGGTCGGGCGACTCGGCGGCGCATGGCTTGGTTGGGGTTGAGCGGGCTTTTGACCGGCCGATGACGAGGCGGTCGCGGAGGGGGGGGCCGACGGCGGCGGGATGATGGCGGCGTGCGGCAGGGCCGCGGCCATGGGCTTGGTCGCCGGCACGCGCGTCGCCTCGCCGCGTCCGAACACCCAGAACCCCGCCACGATCAGGCCGAGGGCGACGGCCATGCCAAGGCTGAGCGCCAGGACGTTCTCGCGCCGCGCGGTGGGGCGCCGATCTCCCGTGATGGCGGTCGGGCCGGGAGCCGGCGCAGCCGGCTTGAGCGCCGTCTCCAGCCCTTCGAGCGATCGCATACGCCGGGCCAGCGATTCTCCCATCTCGGCGACATTCAAGGCGAGGCGGCGAGTCACCACCGAGGAATCGCCCTGCGCGCCCTCCAGCCCCTGCAGACGCTCGTCCAACGCCGCCAGGGAATCCTGCACCTCGCGCAGCATCTCGGCCATTTCGGAGGCCGAAGGATTGAGGCGATTGTGGAAGCGGCCGGCGGGAGCGCCGGTCTCGGCGTCGAAGTCTTCTTCGGAGATGGCGACCGGGCGGCCATCGTCGGCGACCGCCCTCGCGGCCCCCAACCCTTCGCCCTGCCCCTGCGGCGCGGATGTCATGCGATTTCCAAATCTTTCGACACGCGAGACGCAGCCTAGTCACCAGCGGCGGTCAAGTAAACGCGGTGTCCGGAGGTTCCTTCGCCCGGTCCCCCCGCGGTTCGACTCGCCGCGGTTCAGGCCTTAGCTTTGAGGGCGCCATGACCCTTGCCGTTTCCCTCAGCATCGCCGCCGCCTGCCTGGCCCTCACCGTGCTGTTCGGCTGGCTGGGCGCGCGGCCGGCAACGCCTCTGGCGCCGCCGCGCCTGGTTCCCTGGCGGTTCATGATGATGATCGCCTTCGTCGGCATGATCGCCATGCTCGTCCACGCGGTGGCCCTGGTCAGGGCCGGCGGATAGGACGCGATCCAACGTCTATTCGATGCGAACCCTCGAGATGGCCAGCACCGCGCGCTCGGTGATCTCGCTGAACACCTGCGCCACCGCCATGGACGGCGGGCCGGGAATTTCCAGACGCGCGGCCATGGTCTCGGCCACCCGCTTGGACCAGAAGGCGTCGCCCCGGTAGCGTTCCACCGCCGCCGCGGCGGCAACCGGCAGGCTCTCGGGGCCGTAGTGATCCAGGGTTTCAGCGGTGTGGACGCCCCCGAAGGCCTCGGCCACCGCCGCGTCCATCACGCCGTTCATCCGCGCCGCGATCGCTGGCGGCTGGGTCTCGTCGATGACGTGTTTCAGCGTCGCGGCCCCGGCGAAGGCCATCTCGCAACTCCCCACCGGATCGGGGGTGGGACGATTGGATAGCCGAGCGGCGGCGGTGCGACAGGCTTCTGGGTCGAGGATCCCGGCGGCCAGATCGCGCGCCAGTTGCTCGGCCGACGCTCGCTTTTCCCTCCCGAACATTCGCCCTCCCCAATCGGCGGCCCTCTCCATGTGGGGGCCGGCCGCGCCGATGTTAGCTTCAGTGTCGAGGCGACGCCATACCGGGTTGTGGGCCAGCCAACGCCTTCATCAACCGATAGGTGAATTCCAGCTCCTCGGAAAAAGCGGCCACCCCGATGCGCTCGTCGCGGCCATGGGCGCGTTCGTCGTCCACATCGTCGAAGATGCCGTCAACGCCATAGGAGGGGATGCCTGCGGAGCGGGTGAAGGCGCTGTCGCTGGCTCCGGGCGACATGATCGGCAGGATCGCCACCTCCGGCCACATCGCCTTGGCGACGCGCGCGACCGCGCCGATGACCTCCGGCGACGGCGGCGACTCCGGGCTGGGGGTGGGCGGGGTGAACACCGTGATCTTCACCGCCGGGTCGTCGATCGTCGTCGCCAGAGCCTTTTCCACCCTCTCCACCGGCTCGCCCGGGATCACCCGGCATTGGATCACCGCTCGCGCCCGCCGCGGCAAGGCGCTCTCGCCCTGGCCGCCATCGACCATGGTGGCGACGCAGGTGGTGCGCATCAGGATGTTGGTTTCGACCTGGCCGGCCAGCCGCTGGATGGCGCCGGAGGGAGGGTCGGGTGAACCGGCGTCCAACATGTCCACCTTGACCTGGCCGGTCTCAAGCGCGGCCCGCCCGCGGAAATAGGCCTTGGTGGTCGCGGTCAGATGCACCGGAAATGGATGTTGCTCGATCGCCGTCAGGGCCCGGGCCAGGCGATAGATCGGGTTGCCGGCGGTGGGCCGCGAGCTGTGGCCGCCCTTGTCGATGGCCTCCAATTGATAGGTCACATAGATCTTTTCGCTGGTCTGCACACTGACATAGAGTCTGCGTCCGTTCTTCATCCCCGCCTCTCCGCCCCCATCGTCGGGGTTCATCACCAGGGCGGCGTCGATGAGGTCGCGGTGGGTTTTCAGGAGCCAGTCGACGCCGCTGAAATCGCCGCCGGCTTCCTCGTCAGCGGTGAAGGCGACGACGATGTCGCGATCGGGAACGAAACCTTCTCGTTTGAGGCGGATCAGGGCGCTTATCAGGGCCGCGTCCGGACCCTTCATGTCGATCGTTCCGCGGCCATAGAACCAGCCGTCCTTCTCGGTCAGCACGAAGGGATCGTAGGTCCAGTCCTCGCGCCTAGCCTCAACCACATCGAGATGGCCGATATAGAGAAGCGGCCTGGCCTTGCCCGAGCCGCGCAGGCGGATCACCACATTGCCTTTGGTGGGATGACCGAGCGGAATCAGAACCTGGACGTCGGCGGGCGCGAAACCGGCGCCGATCATCCGCGTGGCGATGGCCTTGGCGGCGCCAGTCGAGCCGAAGGCGTGGGTGGAATCGATCTCCACCAGTTGTTTCAGGATCGCCCGCCCCAGCGCCTGGTCGGCGGCGAGGGGAACCGGCGCGGCGGCCCGCGTCGGCGCGGGCGTACAGAACGCCGTGATCGCCAGGGCGCTGACGACCGCCGCCAGTCGCCCTCCCAACGCCGGGGGCGTCACTTCGCCTGCAGCACCTGGCCGCGAATCTCGCCCGCCGGAATCTTGGCGGTGTGGATATTGACGTACCACAGGCCGCCGCGCAGATCGCCGATCTGGCCGTCGGTAATGGCCACCGAACCCTTGATCGGGCTGGCCAGATCGCCGGTGAGCGGCACGGTGATCCCCGCCGCCTTGCCCGGCGCGGCCGGTCCGTGGAAATGGGCGGCGGTGGCCGGCCCGCTCAGTCTCGAATATTCGATCTTCCAGCTCAACACCCTGGTTACGGTGTCCAGGGCGACGTCGGCCGTCCCCGTCCCCTTGCTCGTGTTGGCCGGCGTCTCGGACGCGCCGTCGAGATTGGCGGTGAAATGGACGACCTCCGCCAAGGCGGCGCCGGCCGAAAGCATCGCCCCGAAGGCCAGGGCGGCGAAAAGTGTCGTGCGCATGTGTCTCTCCCGTGCGGTGATGTGTCCGAAGGCAATCTAGGCACGGCGCGCGCCAAGCGCGAGTCCTGGACGAATCGAGTCCTGGACGAATCGAGCCTCAGGTGGAGGACGCCGGCTCTATCAGGCGGTCGGGCGCGCGGTCGGGCAGGCCGATGTTCACCACCGGGGTCGAACTGGCCAGGGCGATCCCCTCGGCCTTCATTCGCGGCACGATCTCGAACAGGAGTTCGCTCTTGACCCGGTAGGCCAGGCGGGCCGAGGCGACATATGCGAAGGCGGTGAACTCCAGGGCGCCGTCGCGCACGTCGTTCAGATAGACCGCCGACGCCGGCTCGGCGAGAACCTCGGGGTGAGCCTTCAGAATCTCCAGCATAAGGGTGCGCATCGCGGCGGGGTCGGCGCCGCCGTCGGTGCGCAAGACGATCCGCAGCCTCGCCGCCGACGCGCCATGGGTGACGTTGCGCACCGTCTTGGAGACCAGGTCCGAGTTGGGAACGATGAGCTTGGAGCGGTCCATCATCTCGATCTCGGTGGCGCGGATGTTGATGCGCTTTACATCCCCTTCCAGATCGCCGATGGCGATCCAGTCGCCGACCTTCACCGGCCGCTCGGCCAGCAGGATCAGGCCCGACACGAAGTTGCCGATGATCGACTGCAGGCCAAAGCCTATACCCACCGACAGGGCGCTGGCGAACAGGGCGATCTGGCTGAAGCTCAAGCCCAGATAGGCGAAGGTCAACAGGATGGCGATCAGGGCGCCCAGATAGGTGACCGCCGCCGCCACCGAGGTGCGCACGCCCACATCCATCCGCGTCTTGGGCAGATAGCGGACGACGAGCCAGCCACGCACCGCCCGAGTGACGGCCAAACCGGCCAGGAACAGGGCGATCCCGCCCAGGATCGCGCCTGGCGAGACCGTCACCTGGCCGAGGTGGAAGACGAGGTTGGTCGAGGTGACGCGGCCAGCGATGTCGTCGGCGCTGGCCCCGAACGGGGCCAGGATCGCCGCCCAGCCTAACAGCAGCAGCGCCAGGCGGAACAGGCCCGACATCAGAACCCCGATCTGCTCCAGCGCTCCGTCCGAGACGCCGATGGCGGCTTGGACGATTCGGCCCACCGGCGCCGCCGGCGACGTCAAGGCCGGGAACAGATCGTCCACGAAGCGCAGCAGCAGGAAAAGCAACGCCAGGACGGCGCCGATCCAGATCGTCTCGCGCATCAAGAAGCTGGCCAGGGCGAGATACCCGGCCAGCACCGCCGCCAGGGCGCAGGCCAGGGCCAGCCAGGCCGCCAGGGCGGCGATCGCCCAGGGCAGGCGGGACTCGCCATGATGATGCGCGTCGTCGGCCGCGGCGATCCGCTGGCTCCGCGTGCGGCCCAACATGGCCAGGCCGCCGCCCACGGCGGCGATTTCCACCAGCACGGCCAAGCAGTCGCCGGCCACCGAGGTGGGCAGGCTGGCGCCCAGGATTGAATTGACGCCGGCGGCCAGGGCGGCCAGGGCCGCGGTGGCGCCGATCAGGGCGGGGTAGGGGACCAGGCGCGCCACCACCTCGTCGGGGATCGGCGCCAGGCGCCAGGACGGACGCCCCGGCGATAGGAGTGCCCGTCCAAGGCCTTCCAGAAAGGCGGCGAACACCACCACTCGGATCAGCTGGCTCGCTAGGTCCGCGAACGGCGGGGTCAAGGCGTCGATCAGGGCGGCTCGCGCCACCAAGCCGGCCGCCAGCGGCGTCACCGCCGCCACGGCCACCAGCCACAAGGCCAAGCCCGAGCGCCGCAAGCGGGTGGCCGGCGCGGCCCGCGCGGCCCGCCGATAGCCCAGCCAGTTCAAGAACACCCGCGCCGGTCCCAGCAGCAGCAACGCGACTAGGCAGGCGAGAGACCAGGTCAGAACCCGGCCGGGCGTCCTGGCCGCGTCCCCCAGTTCACGCCGCTCCTCGCCTATCGCGGCGCCCATACGGGAAAGGTCGGCCGGCATGGCGGTGGTGAATTCGCGCCACAGCAGGGGATCGAGGATCGAGCGACTTTGTGTCCACAGCCGGGCGGCGAAATTCTTGCGCAACCGGTCGGTTAGGGCCTTGGAGGCCTGGTCGGCTTCGACGCTGAGCAGTCGCCCCAGCTTGACCTCGGTGTCGACGGCTTGGCGAAAGCGCATCAGACCCCGCCGCGTGGCGGCGGTTTCTGGATCTTCGGGCGGCTGCCCGGGCCCCGGGGCCGGTCCCAGTTGCGCCAGGCGGGCGTCGATGTCCTGCAGATGGGGGATCAGGGCGCCAAGCGCCTGGGCCAGACTGGCCTGGATCGGCGGAATCGCCGCGATTTTCGCCTTCAGGACGGTGTCGCTCAAACGCCCCGAGCGCGCCCCAGATTCCGCCGTCCGCAATTGCACCTGCGCCTGATCCACCACCACCGCCAGGGCCGCGATGCTGTCCGGGCTACTCAAGGATGTGTGGGGGGAGACCGGGGGGGGCGCCTGGCCAGAGACCTGCGCGAGAACGGGCGAAGCCAGGGCCATCCACGCCAGGATCGTAAGCAGTATGCGCAAATCCATTCTCCGGGCTGTCGCCCCTAGTCCAAAAACGCCCGCGTTTCGCTCAGGAACGCCTCCAGCCGGTCGTGGTGAACCCAATGGCCGGCCCCCTCGAAGTCCGCCACCCGGGCGTTGGCGAAATGCCTTATGCGGCCGTCCTCTCGTGGATTGGAAGCCCAGCTTTCCCGACCGTAGACGAGCAGGGTGGGGCAGGCGATGTTCGCCCATAGTTGCTCGATCTCGGCCGCCGACAGATCCACCGGCGAGAAGGAGCGGACATAATTGTCGAACTTCCAGCTGTAGGTCCCGTCCTCGTTCCGGCTGACCCCATGGGCGGTCAGATAGCGAGCCTGTTCGGGAGTCAGATGGCGGTTCTCGGCCTGCATGCGCTCGACCGCCTCGTCGATGGAGGCATAGCGGCGCGACAGACGGCCGGCCAAGGCGCGCTCGTCCTCGATCCAAGTCCGCATCCTTTGCTGGGCCGTTCGCTCGCCCCGCTTGGCGCGCATGGCCGGAGAGGGTCCCAGGCCCTCGATCGCCACCAGCTTGGCGACGTTTTCCGGATAGATTCCCGCGTAGCGCAGGGCGATGGCGCCGCCCAGGGAATGGGCGACAATGTTGACCGGCCCCAGAGCCTGGCCATGGATCAGTTGCGCTAGATCGTAGACGAAGGCGCTCATGGAATAGTCGCCGCTCGGCGAATAGGCGCTGTCGCCGTGACCGCGCAAGTCGGGGGCGATGACATGGAAGTCGCGGCGCAGGCCCCGCGCCACCCAATCCCAGTTACGGCAATGGTCGCGCCCGCCGTGCAGAAGGACGAGCGGCGGCGCGCCCGCATTGCCCCAGTCCACATAGTGCAGACGCAGGCGCTGGGAGATGTAGCTGTGCGAGGTAGGGCCAAGCGGCTGGTCGGTCATGCGCCCCTCTCTACCCCGATCGTTCCGGCCGAAGCCAGGGTCGCCGACCGTGAGCCCGATCGAAAAGGAAGGCCCCCCTTGCGGGGGGCCTTCTCCCGGCTTGGCCGGCGCCGTTCAATGTCCCGGCGTTCGATGAGGCAGGCTCTTAGGAACCGTTCTGGCACACCGACAAGGCCGTGCCCTGGAAGGTCGAGCGGTTGGCCAGGGAGGTGGCCGGCGGCGCGCCGAAATAGGGCGGCCAAGCCATGTCCTGCAGGTTGTAGGTGAAATTCCCGTTCAGCACATAGGGGTAGTCGCCATAGTTGGCGGTGTTTTCGAGCGGGTCGCCCACTTCATAGATGCCGCAAGGGGTGTTGGTATTATTGGTAAGCGGGTCGTCGGCCCACTCGCCCATCTCATGCGACAGGGCCGAGACGTCCTGGGCGAAGGCGCCCGGCGTCCCGATGTAGGAATACTGCATATAGCTCTGACTACCGTTGGCCGAATGATAGCCGCCGATGCAGCATCCGTTCTGGGTCAGGTAGGTGTTGTAGGTCATGAACACCGGCACCGAGGCGCCGGTGATCTGTGGGTTAGCGGCCAGGATCGAGGCGATCTGGGCGTCGATGAAGTTGATGTTCACCAAGGCGACCTGGACCCCGAACTCGGTTCCAACCTTGCCCTGGCGTTTGGGTACGGTGATCGTCTGCAGCGGCAATACGGTCGGCTGCCCGAGCAGCAGATGGTAGCCCTGATTACTTTGTACGGTTCCCCAGAAGGCGCCGCGCTGGAAGGCGTCGATATACTGGGTGTTGCCCAGGCTCACCCCGGCCTCGACGAAGTTGATGCCGGCCTGGAAGATAGGCGAGTTGATGGCGTCGGCGAGGGCCGACTGGCCGTTCGACTGGATCGTCGATGTCGTGAAGGTCTTGCCGCCAACCTTCAGGGCGATCGGGATGATGAAGGAGGGAACGGTCGTCGAGGCCCCGCCGCTGGGCGTCGTGCCGACCATCTGGCCGTTGTAGTTCCGGCCCTGATAGGTCCAGGTGAAATTCCACAGGGGCAGGCCGCTTCCCGAGAAGCGGGCCTCTGGATGCAGCGGCGGCAACACCACGAATCTGGGGATGGCCGGCTCGGTGTCGGGATGGCGGGCGCCCTGGGCCGTCTGGGCAAGCGCGCCGCCGCCAGCGCAGAGCAGGAAGGCTCCGGCGATCAGCGCGCGCGCCGAGGATACAATACGATTGGCTGACATCTCATCTCCCCTTGAAGGGGGGCTGCCGGCTGGTCGGCGACGCTGGGCGGCGGCCGACGCCCACACTCCTGGGCGCGGCTTGGGCGTTTTTGCGTGGCCTTGGGTCGGGTTCCCCCCAAATGGCCGGACCCTTCGCCCGCACCTGGGGTAAACTAACCGCCGATCGAGCCGTTGGGCAAGCGTCGAATCGACGAACCGCCCGACAACCGGACGCGGGCCCGGCCTCACCCAGCCGCGCGGTCTTCCACCGGACTCTTTGTCTTACCGCGCTTGGCCGCGGCGAGCGTGCCCAGATCGTGCCGCTTGATGGCGATGAAGCTGATATTACCCGGAAAGGTCTTGGCGAAATCGGGGTTCTTCACGAACTCCGCGCAGAACGCCCCGTCCGATTGCAGGCGGCGCGCGAGGACCCGCAATTCCTCCCAGTCGGGTTGAGCCGATTCCTGGGTGGGCCCGGTGACGAGCGGCGATCCTTCCAGGGCGAATCCGCACTCTTCCAGGACCGCGGAGATGGATTCCGGGGCGCCATAGTTGTTTTCGCCGTTATGGAGCGGGCCGTTTTCCAGGGTGCGCAAGTTAAATTGCGCCAGCGGATCGGTGATGCCGCCGCGCTCGAAGCCGATGAAGAATTTGTCCAACACCCGGCCGGCGCAGTTGTAGCCGAGGATCGCCGCGCGCGCCCCCACGCGCATGACGCGGTTCATCTCGTCAAGAAGTCTGCCGCGATCGGTGAGGTTAAGGACATTCTGGCACCAGACGCCGTCGAACGTGCCGCCAAGCGTGGGCAGGGCGGTAATGTCCGCCGGCTCGAACCGCAGGTTGGTCAAGCCGAAGGTTTTGGCCAGGCTCCCACCGAAGGCCACGCTCAGTTCGTTGCGGTCGTACCCCACGACCTCGTCGTTGACCTCGGCGAGGAAGGCCGACCACAGGCCGCTTCCACAAGCGACATCGGCCACTCGGCCGAGGTTCTCGAATCCCCACCGTTCGATGAACCGCCGAAAATGTAGCGCCTCATAGCGCGGCTTCTGGCCGAAATTGGCCGGCCACTGGGTTTCGCTTTCCGCCAGCTTGAGAAGATCGAGTTCGAGCAACGAGCCCAACGCGTCGATATTGCCGTGTCGCATCCAGGATCACCTCCGCCTGTGGGCGTCCCTTTTGGGCGAACCCCGCGCCCAAGTAAACACGATTGGATGTCGATCTCGACGCTGGCGCACTCGACAGGA
>JBDTIW010000233.1:0-2753 GCA_039936215.1 Caulobacteraceae bacterium
CCGATCCGGCCGTCCTGGCCGCCATCGAGCGCACCCCGCGCGACCTGTTCACCCCGGAGTTGTTCAAGGACCGGTCCTGGGAGGATTCGGCCCTGCCCATCGCCTGCGGCCAGACCATCAGCCAGCCGTATATCGTCGGCCTGATGACCCAGGCCCTGACCCTGGAGCCCAGGGCGCGGGTGCTGGAGATCGGCACCGGCTCCGGCTACCAGACCGCCGTGCTCGCCCGCCTGTCTCGGCTTGTCTACACCATCGAGCGCTATCGAACCCTGTTGCGCGAGGCCGAGGCGCGAATCCATACCCTTCAACTCACCAATGTGATCACCAAATTCGGCGACGGCATGCTGGGCTGGCCCGAACAGGCGCCTTTTGACCGCATTCTGGTCACGGCGGCGGCGCCACAGGAGCCCAGGCTTTTGCTCGACCAGCTGAAGCCGTCCGGCGTCATGGTGGCGCCGATCGGCAAGGGACCGGTCCAGAAACTCTGCCGTTACGCCGGGGACGGCGCGGGAAGCTTTGCCATGGACATACTTTGCGAAGTGCGCTTCGTGCCCTTGCTTGAAGGGGTGGCGCGCGAACTTTAGGATCCTAAGAGCCGCCCTGGCCCACGCGGATGTGACTTGGCGGTTTAACCGATGATTTACCCCCGGCGCCTCGATTGTTCCGGCGCGAGATGCGGAGCGGCAATGAGCGAATGTTTGGGACGCGAATGACTGGGACGAAGCGGATCGGGATGCGGATGTCTGGCGCCAGGGAGGTCTTGCTCGCGGGATGCGCCCTGAGCTTGGCCGCCTGCGCCACGCCCACCTATCCGGTCAAGACGGGCTATGCCGCGCCGCCGCCGATCAAGCCGCGATATTCGACAGAGGTCCCGGCGGCCCTGGCTCCCGCGGCGCCCCCCCCGCCCGTCGCGCAAGCGGCGCCGCCGCCGGCCGCCGAACCCGTCCCCACGCCCGAAGCGCCGGTGGAGAGCCAGCCGTTGCCGCCAGCGACGGGTGGTCCCGCCCTTTCGGTCCCCACTCCTAGCCCGGCCCAGACCGCCCTGCCGCCGGACTATTCGCCGCCCAGTCCCACTGAGGAAGCCCAGCAGGCGGCGCCGCCGCCCTCGACCTATCGCGCCGCGCCGCCCGTCTACCAGGCGCCGCAGGTCCGCTACCACGCCGCCCCGGCCCGCTATGTCGCCGACGGCAAGGTGGTGGCGGCGACCGGCATGTTCCGCGACTACGAGGTCCAGAAGCACGACCATCTGGACGCCATCGCCCGCGACCTGCAAACCACCCGTAAGGTGCTGGTGGATGCCAACCACCTCAAGTCGCCCTACGACCTGCAGCCGGGCCAGCACCTGAAGGCGCCGGTCGCCAAGGCTTACGTGATCGCCTCTGGCGACACCATGAGCGCGGTGGCCAAGCGCTTCGGCGTCAGCCCAGGCGAACTGGCCGACCTCAACGATCTGCCGGTGCGCGGTCGCCTGCGCGGCGGCGATAAACTGGCCCTTCCGGCCAACTTCAACGATCATGGCCACGCCAAATTGCCCACGGTGATGGTCGCCGAAGCTGTCCCGATCGCGCGGCCGGTCGCTTCGACGCCGGTCTATCGGCCGCCGGTACAGTCCTATCCGGTCGCCGGCGAAGGGCGGCCCTATGTGCCCAGCCCCGGCGCTCTGGCCGCCGCCCAGCGGCTGGCCGTGGCCCGGTCCTACGGCCCGCCCACCTATGTTCCCGGCCGCCCGAGCCCCAACGCCGGTATCGTCGCCGCGCCGCCATCGCGCGCCTATGCCTATACGCCCCCGGCGGCGACGCCGGCCATGCCGGCCCTCTCCCAGACAGCGGTCGCCCAGGCGGGAAAGGGCCGGTTCATCTGGCCGGTTCGCGGCGCGATCCTGTCGCCCTTTGGAGTCATGGGGGTCGGCCGGCGCAACGACGGGGTGGATGTAAAGTCGCCGCAGGGCACGGTGGTCGTCGCCGCCGCTGCCGGCAATGTGGTCTATGCCGGCGACCAGGTGCCGGGATTCGGCAATCTGGTGCTGGTCAAGCACGCCGACGGCTGGGTCACCGCCTACGCCCATCTCGACAAGGTCAGCGTCCAGATGCGCCAATCGGTCACCCAGGGCCAGGAACTCGGCCAGGTCGGCCAGACCGGCGGCGTCGCCGAGCCGCAGCTGCACTTCGAGGTGCGCTACGCCCCCACCCCCGCCGACAAGGCCCGCCCCGTGGACCCGCTGCTGGTGTTGCCAAATTAACAACGCAAGCGCTTCTACTCCGGCATCGTCTTTCCGAGCTCCCCCGCCAGATCGCGGATGAACTGCCAGGCAACGCGGCCGGAGCAGGCGCCGCGCCCCTGCGACCATTGCAGGGCCCGGCGGTCGAGGTCGGGAACAGCCAGGGCAAAGCGGCCGGCATAGGCGCGCGCGGCGGCCAGATAGGCGCCCTGGTCCATGGGCGGAAAGCCGATCCACAGGCCGAAGCGGTCGGAGACGCTGACCGCCTCTTCCGCGTCCTCGGCGGCGGCGAGCGCGTCCTGGTCCTCGCCGTGGTCGCGGGCCATCAGATGGCGGCGGTTGGAGGTGGCGACGAACAGGGCGTTTTCCGGCGGACCGGCCACCCCGCCCTCCAAGGCCGACTTCAGCGCCTTGGCCGCCGCCGCGCCCTCCTCGAAGGAAAGGTCGTCGCACAGCACCACGAAACGCTCGGCGCGCCCGCGCAGCCTCTCGAAGAGGCCCGGCAGGGCGGTGACGGCGTCGCGATCGACCTCGA
>JBDTIW010000234.1:0-2563 GCA_039936215.1 Caulobacteraceae bacterium
CCTGGCTCACCCCCGAGGGCATCGCCGTCAAGGGCGCCTACGGCCCTGCCGACACCGCCGGTCTGGATTTCATCGGCGGCTATCCCGGCCTGGCGCCGTTCGTGCGCGGACCCTATCCGACCATGTATGTCACCAACCCGTGGACGATTCGTCAGTATGCGGGCTTTTCCACCGCCGAGGACTCCAACGCCTTCTATCGGCGTAATCTGGCCGCCGGGCAGAGGGGACTTTCGGTGGCCTTCGATCTGGCCACCCACCGGGGCTATGACTCCGACCACCCGAGGGTCAAGGGCGACGTTGGCATGGCCGGGGTGGCGATCGATTCCATCCTCGACATGCGCACCCTGTTTTCCGGCATCCCGCTGGGAACGATGAGCGTCTCGATGACCATGAACGGCGCCGTGCTGCCGGTCATGGCCCTCTACATCGTCGCCGCCGAGGAGCAGGGCGTGGCCCACGGCGCGCTTTCGGGCACCATCCAGAACGACGTGCTCAAGGAGTTCATGGTCCGCAACACCTACATCTATCCCCCGGGCCCCTCGATGCGGATCGTCTCGGATATCTTCGCCTATACGGCGGCGCGGATGCCGAAATTCAATTCGATCTCGGTGAGCGGCTATCATATGCAGGAGGCTGGCGCCTCGCTGGACCTCGAGCTCGGCTACACCCTGGCCGACGGCGTCGACTATGTGCGGGCCGGCGTCGCGGCGGGGATGAGCGTCGACGCCTTCGCGCCCCGCCTGTCGTTCTTCTGGAACGCCGGCATGAACTACTTCATGGAGGTGGCCAAGCAGCGCGCCGCGCGCCTTCTGTGGGCGCGCCTGATGGCCGAGCATTTCGCGCCCCGCGACCCCCGGTCGCTCTGTCTGCGCGCCCACACCCAGACCAGCGGCTGGAGCCTGGCGGCCAAGGATGTGTTCAACAACGTGGCGCGCACCACCATCGAGGCCATGGCGGCGGTGGCCGGCCAGACCCAGAGCCTGCACACCAATTCCCTGGACGAGGCCCTGGCCCTGCCGACCGATTTCTCGGCCCGCATCGCCCGCAACACCCAGCTCTTGCTGCGCGAGGAGAGTGGCGCAACGGCCGTGATCGATCCGTGGGGCGGAAGCTATTATGTGGAGCGCCTGACCCATGATCTGGCGGCCCGGGCGCTCACCCACATCGCCGAGGTGGAGGCCCTGGGCGGCATGGCCAGGGCGATCGGCGAGGGCCTGCCCAAACGGCGCATCGAGGAGGCGGCGGCGCGCACCCAAGGCCGCATCGACGCCGGCCGTCAGACCCTGGTGGGCGTGAACCGCTATCTCGCCGATACGGACGACGACATCCCCATACTGACGGTGGACAATTCCGCCGTGCTGACCAGCCAGCTCGCCAAACTCGAAGTCCTTAAAAGCGAGCGCGACGGCGCGGCGGTGGAACGGGCGCTCACCGCCCTGGAAGTCGGGGCGCGGGGAAAGGCCAATCTGCTGGCCCTTTGCGTCGAGGCGGCCCGCGCCCACGCCACGGTGGGCGAGATGAGTCTGGCTCTGGAGCGCGCCTTTGGCCGCCACCAGGCAAGGCCCGAAGTGGTGCGCGGCGTCTACGCCGCCGAGGTGGGGCCGGCGCCCAAGGTTGCCCGCGCCCGCGCCATGATCGCCGCCTTCGCCGAGGCCGATGGCCGGGCGCCGACTATCCTCATCGCGAAGATGGGCCAGGACGGACATGACCGCGGCCAGAAAGTGATCGCCACCGGCTTTACCGATCTGGGCTTTGCCGTCGATGTCGGCCCCCTGTTCGCCACCCCGGCCGAGACGGCGCGCGAGGCGGTGGAAAAAGGCGTGCACGTGGTGGGAGCCAGCTCCCTGGCGGCGGGGCATCTGACTCTGGTGCCGGAACTGCGGGCGGAACTGGAGAAGCTCGGGCGCCGCGACATCATGATCGTGGTCGGCGGCGTTATCCCGGCCGGCGACTTCCAGGCCCTTGAGGCCGCCGGCGCCCGTCTGATCTTCCCCCCCGGCACGGTGATCGCCGACGCGGCGGCGGCGATCCTGGACGAACTCAACCGCGATCTGGGCTATGCTCAGGGAGTGGGCTGAAGGCTTGGCTACGCCGCCGCCATGAGCCTGGTTCGCGGCGCTTCCACGGCGAGGATCGGCTCGAGCAGATGGTGGGCGATGTGCCGCACGACGGGCGCGCACACCCCATCGCCGGCGACATGGTAGGCGTCGTTATATCGGGCCGGCAATTCGTAATCCTCGGGGAGGCCCATGAGCCGCGCCGCCTCGCGTGACGAGAGCAGGCGGGACCGCACGCGATCGCCTTCGACGACAACGATGGTCTGCCGGCTCGACCCACCGGCGGGGGTGCGCAGACACCCGGCCACATCGTCAAAGCGCACCTCGGCCCGCTGTCTTTTGTTACCGTCCCCATCCAATCGCGTGCGCTTGTAGACGCCGCCCACGGTCTTGCGCCGCGTCCGTTTCGCGGTCTCGACCTTTGCCCGGTTCAAGGGTGACATCATGGCCAACAGGCGCGCGGTTTCATCCGGCGTGCGCCATCTCACATCGCGGGGCTGGTCCTC
>JBDTIW010000235.1:0-10071 GCA_039936215.1 Caulobacteraceae bacterium
AAGGCTTCGGCTTCATCCAACCGGATGCGGGCGGCGCCGACGTGTTCGTTCACATCTCCGCGGTTGAACGCGCGGGCCTCGGCTCGCTGCGCGAAGGCCAGAAGATCACCTACGAACTGGAACGCGACGCGAAGAACGGCAAGATGTCCGCCGGCCAGCTCCAGGCCTAAAGCGGGCGGGTCCTAAGAGACAAAGGGACCCAGCCTTTCGAGACAAGATCATGGGCCGGCGCGGTGCGCCGGCCCATTTTTCTTGGTTGAATGCCTACGGCGTCAGCACCGTGTCGACGACGTGGATGACGCCGTTGGACTGCATGACGTTGGGGATGGTCACGGTGGAGGTCCCGCCCTTGGCGTCGGTGAGGATGAGCTTGCCGCCCGACATGGAGGCGGTGAGCGGTTCGCCCTGAACGGTGGTCAAGGTCGCCTTGCCGCCGCCGGCCTTGATGGCCGCCTTGATGTCGGCCCCGGTCATCCGGCCCGCCACCACGTGATAGGTCAGGATCTTGACCAGGGTGTCCTTGTTTTCCGGCTTCAGAAGGGTGTCCACCGTGCCGGCCGGCAACTTGGCGAAGGCCTCGTTGGTGGGCGCGAAGACGGTGAAGGGACCGGGACCTTCCAGCGTGTCGACCAGCCCCGCCGCCTTGACCGCCGCCACCAGTGTGGTGTGGTCCTTGGAGTTGACGGCGTTTTCGACGATGTTCTTGGTCGGGTACATGGCCGCGCCGCCGACCATGGGGTTGTGCCCCATGGACATCTGGGCCGAGGCTAGGCCGGTTGCGCCAAGGGAAACGGCCGCGACGGCGGCCAGCAGACAGGTTCTCGCACCAGACATGTGGCGCTCCTTTTTGGGTTGAGCCGCCTGAAGCGACGACGTGCCTTATACGGGGGCGGGGTTGTTTGGATCAGTCTGGGGCCAGCCCGGGCCCGGCGACCGCGCGCCGGTGGTCGTCACCCGCCGCAAGGCCGAGGCGGTGGTGATGGTGTCCCTTTCCGACTGGAACGCGAGGGAGGAGACCCTGCATCTGCTATCGGCCTCGGCCAACGCGGGGCGTCTTCTGGAAGCAGTGCGCCAACTCGAAGCGGGCGAAGGCGTCGAGCGCGAATTGATCCCATCGTGAGGCTGATTTTCGCCGACCCTGCCTGGGAGGACTATATCCATTGGCAAGGGACCGATCCGAACATTCTTGAACGCCTCAATAGCCTGATCACCGAATGTTGGCGGGCCCCGTTCAAGGGGACGGGCAAGCCCGAACCCTTGAGGAGCGATCTCAAGGGCTGGTGGTCGCGCCGGATCACCCTGGAGGACCGGCTGGTTTATCGCCTGGCCGGCGCCGGCGACGACCAGCGTCTGGAGATCGCCCAGTGCCGGTTCCATTACTGAGGCCCATGCCCGCTTCGCCGCGGCTTGCGCGGCGCCCGGCGCACCTCTAAACGAGCCGCTTAGCCTGATTGACGAACCTCAGCCCCGGACGCGCGATTTCGCGCGGTCGCCCACGCGCGCGAGAGACGATGCCCCGACGGACCGATATCGCCTCCATCCTGATCATCGGCGCCGGGCCGATCGTGATCGGGCAGGCGTGCGAGTTCGACTATTCGGGAGTGCAGGCGTGCAAGGCCTTGCGCGCCGACGGCTACCGGATCGTGCTGGTCAATTCCAACCCGGCCACCATCATGACCGACCCGGATCTGGCCGACGCCACCTATATCGAGCCCATCACCCCGGCCATGGTCGAACAGATCATCGCCAGGGAACGTCCCGACGCCCTGCTGCCGACCATGGGCGGCCAGACGGCGCTCAATGTCGCCTTGGCCCTGGAGCGGTCGGGGGCGCTGGCCAAATATGGCGTGGAGATGATCGGGGCCAAGGGTCACGTCATCGACAAGGCCGAGGACCGCGGCAAGTTCCGCGCCGCCATGGACGCCATCGGCCTGGAAAGCCCCAGGTCGCGGGCCGCCCACACCCTGGAGGAGGCCCTGGAGGCGCAGACCCTGGTCGGCCTGCCGGCCATCGTGCGGCCCTCCTTCACCCTGGCCGGAACCGGCGGCGGCATCGCCTACAACCTTGAGGAGTTCCGCGACATCGTCGAGCGGGGCCTAGATCTTTCGCCCACCCACGAGGTGCTGATCGAACAAAGCGTCCTGGGCTGGAAGGAATACGAGATGGAGGTGGTCCGCGATCTGGCCGACAACTGCATCATCGTCTGCTCGATCGAGAACATCGACCCCATGGGTGTCCACACCGGCGATTCGGTGACGGTGGCTCCGGCCCTGACCCTCACCGACAAGGAATACCAGCGCATGCGGACGGCCTCGATCGCCGTGCTGCGCGAGATCGGGGTGGAGACCGGCGGCTCGAACGTGCAGTTCGCCGTCGATCCGGCCGATGGGCGGATGGTGGTGATCGAGATGAACCCCCGCGTGTCGCGCTCCTCCGCCCTGGCCTCCAAGGCCACCGGCTTCCCCATCGCCAAGATCGCCGCCCTGCTGGCGGTGGGCTATACCTTGGATGAGCTGACCAACGACATCACCGGGGCGACCCCGGCCTCGTTCGAGCCTTCCATCGACTATGTGGTGACCAAGATCCCGCGCTTCGCGTTCGAGAAGTTTCCGGGCGCGGAGGCCTTGCTCAACACCCAGATGAAGTCGGTGGGCGAGGTGATGGCCATCGGCCGCACCTTTGCCGAGAGTCTGCAGAAGGCCCTGCGCGGCCTGGAGACGGGCCTCGCCGGCCTCGACGAGATCGACATCGACGGGGCGGAGGATGCGGAAACCGGCCGCTTCGCCATATTGCGCGCCCTGGGTCTGGCCACCCCCGACCGCCTGCGGACGATCGCCCAGGCCTTTCGCCATGGCCTGAGCGTCGAGGAGGTGGCCGGCGCCTGTTCCTACGATCCCTGGTTCCTGCGCCAGATCGAGACCCTGGTCGCCGAGGAGGCGGCGATACGCGCCGGCGGCCTGCCCGCCGAGGCCGCGGCGCTGACGCGGATCAAGGCCCTGGGCTTTTCCGACGCGCGTCTGGCCGCGCTCACCGGCCAAAGCGAGGCCGAGGTGCGGGCGGCGCGCCACGGGCTGGGGGTGCGGCCGGTCTACAAGCGCATCGACAGTTGCGCCGCCGAGTTCGCGGCGGCCACGCCCTACATGTATTCGACCTATGAGACCGGCGCCCTGGGCGCCGCCCCGCAATGCGAGGCCGAGCCGACCGCGGCGCGCAAGGCGATCATCCTGGGCGGCGGCCCCAACCGCATCGGCCAGGGGATCGAGTTCGACTATTGCTGCTGCCACGCCGCCTTCGCCCTGAAGGAGATCGGGGTGGAATCGATCATGGTCAACTGCAATCCCGAGACCGTGTCCACCGACTACGACACATCCGATCGCCTCTACTTCGAGCCGCTCACCGCCGAGGACGTGCTCGAACTGATCGCCGTCGAGGCCTCGCGCGGGGAACTGATGGGGGTGATCGTCCAGTTCGGCGGCCAGACGCCGCTGGGCCTGGCGCGCGCCCTGGAGGGGGCCGGCGTGCCGATCCTGGGCACTTCGTCGGACGCCATCGACCTGGCCGAAGACCGCGAGCGGTTCCAGGGCCTGCTGCATCGCCTCGGCATTGCCCAGCCGGTGAACGCCATCGCCAGGAGCTGGCCCGAGACGGTCCAGAAGGCCAACGAGGTGGGCTTTCCGGTGGTGATCCGGCCCTCTTATGTCCTGGGGGGCCGGGGCATGGAGATCGTCCGCGACGGCGATCATCTCGACCGATACATTGCCAATGCGGGGGACATCTCGATCGACCATCCGGTCCTGATCGACCAGTATCTCTCTCGCGCCACCGAAGTGGATATCGACGCTCTGTGCGACGGCGAGACCGTGTTCGTGGCCGGGGTGCTCGAGCACATCGAGGAGGCCGGGGTTCATTCGGGCGACAGCGCCTGCTCCATGCCGCCCTTCTCCCTCCGCCCGGAGACGATCGCCGAGTTGAACCGCCAGACAGAAGCCATGGCGCGGGCGCTGAACGTGCGTGGACTGATGAATGTGCAGTTCGCCATCGAGGAGCCGCTGTCCGAGGCTCCGCGCATCTTCGTCCTGGAGGTCAACCCCAGGGCCAGCCGCACCGTGCCCTTCGTCGCCAAGACGATCGGAGCGCCTATCGCGGGCATCGCCGCCAAGGTCATGACCGGCGTCCCTCTCGCCAGCTTCGGCCTGACCGACGCGCCCTACGACCACGTGGCCGTCAAGGAGGCGGTGTTTCCGTTCTCCCGCTTTCCCGGCGTGGACACCGTGCTGGGCCCGGAGATGCGCTCCACCGGCGAGGTCATGGGCCTGGACTGGCGCCGCGCCGGCGAGCCCGACACGGGCGGCGCCTTCGCCCGCGCCTTCGCCAAGAGCCAACTGGCCGGCGGCACGCTCGTCCCCACCGGCGGCGGTGCGTTCGTCTCGGTGAAGGAGGCCGACAAGCCGTGGATCGTCGAACCGGTCCGCCTGCTGCGCGACCGCGGCTTTCGCATCCTCGCCACCGCCGGCACCCACGCCTATCTCACCGCCCTGGGCCTGGAGGCCATGCTGGTGAAAAAGGTCCTGGAGGGCCGCCCCCACATCGTCGACGCCATGAAGAACGGCGAGGTCCAGATCGTCTTCAACACCACCGAGGGGCGCCAGTCGCTGGAAGACAGCTTCTCCCTGCGGCGCACCGCCCTGATGATGAAGATCCCCTACTACACCACGGCGGCCGGAGCCCTGGCGGCGGCGCGGGCGGTGGGGGCGGTGTTGGATGGGACCCTGGAGGTAAGGGCGTTGCAGGGCAGGCTGTGCGAAAACCCACCAAACATGCGAGCCGGCCCAGCGATCTCAAATCCGGGGACTGCCTCAGTTTCTAAATCGTAGCCCTTGACGCCACCTCGCGCGCGCGCCGTGACTCCTATATGCTTAGCGGAAAGCAAGGAGCGGCTGAATGCCCGGACCCCAGGAAGTTAATGACTTCATCACGGCGCGCCGTCCAGCGGACGTGTGCAACAAGTGCATAGCGGACGGTGTCGGCATGACCAACAAAGCCGCCCACCCGGCACAAATCGCCGGTGCGCTCGGCACAACCTCCGATTTCACTCGCGGACCGGGCGTGTGCTCAATTTGTAAGGAGCAAAAGGTGGTGATTCATGCCAACCGGACCTAAAGGCCAAAAGCGCCCCGCCGACGTGATCGGGAACGCCGTGCATGTCATGCGGGTGTTGACCGGCGAGGCTGACGACGGCGCGCCCGCTGACGACGGCAAGGACCCCGCCGCCGTGTCCATGGGCCGCAAGGGTGGCACCGCGCGGGCCGCTGGCATGTCGCCAGAGCGGCGGGCGGAGATCGCGAGGAAGGCGGCGGCGACGCGCTGGGGGAAACCTAACGGCGCTTAGGTGGCGCTATGCCTGCGTTAACCTGTTGGTCTATTTCGGCAATTTTAGCGGCATCGAGCGGAACGGTCATATTGTTTGCCAACTCAAAATTCTCCATAGTCTTCGTCAGCAAATATGTAATCGTCTTCACGGTGGGCAATGTCATAACTACACCGACTTGCTCTAGCAAACTTTCGGTGGGCTTCGATGGATCCTCCACGATGCCAAATTTTATAATAACTTCGTTACCCGAAAAGGACAGGCCGAAGCCATTGGTAAATATGTATTTGAAATCACTGCTTTGCTTATTGGCAGGCATGGACCCGCTCTCCTTCAGTCGTGTGGGAGATGCGCACCATTAACGGCGCTCTTTGGTTCGAATTGGGGGGAGACACATCGACGATTTTGGCTGTTTTTGGGTCGCTCATGTA
Source organism: Caulobacteraceae bacterium (assembly GCA_039936215.1). Lineage (GTDB taxonomy): Bacteria > Pseudomonadota > Alphaproteobacteria > Caulobacterales > Caulobacteraceae > Acaudatibacter. Next base: position 5,800 of record JBDTIW010000235.1, read on the forward strand.
GACCATAGCTCGCGTTACCCAGTCGATCCCGCGATTGGCGCGATTGGGCATATGTTCCGACGCAAAACTTTGCACGGACAAATGATTAGGGGCGTCGTCCACCGCCCAGCTCACGATGTCGCTGAACGGGACAAATCGCACGGCCAGTCCCACATCGAACGCCGATGCTAGCCGCTTTAGGGTGGTGACAGACATTTTCTCGTAGGAAGGGTCTTCAAGCAGGGAAATACGCGACTGAGCCATGCCGGTCGCGGTTGCGAGTTGCGTCTGTGTCCAGCCTCTGTCTTCGCGCATCGTCACGATTTGGGCCGCCACGTTTGTCGAAAGCTCGCCGGAAACGAACCCCTCACGGAAGGCTTTGCTGCGAAACTTTGCCCAGAGCCGCTCGATCTTTTTACGAATGGGGTCTGACATAGTCACCCTTTGTTAGCACGTGTTTTCGCCGCCTCATTGCGGTATCTATCAATCTCCGCGGAATTTTGTCGCCCTTTTCGATAGCGCCACACAGTAACACAAAAGTCCAACCGGGCTGATACATCCCAAGGGGGCGATATTCAACCTTGTTGAACGCGATGCGTAGTTCAAATAATCCATCAAAGCCCGTGTACTTCGAAACCCACTTTTCAGACCATGCCTTCAAATTCTCCATCTTCAGAAGGCGCGCCTCTATGGCGCCCTGAGCGTCCTCCGGAAGACCACTAAGCCAGTCGGCAATGGGATTGCGACCGCCTGGCTCGACGTAGTCTAGGATAGTCCAGAACGTCATGCATATAACAAAATTATGATTTTTTCAAAACCGGGCCTTGAGGCGCTGATATAATATTTTTATTATACGGCGCGTCACCTCCGATTCGTTCACCCCTCACCATGAGGCCTTAAGCGTCAGATTGTCTAGCGTCAGCGCCATATAGTGCTTGACGCTAAGCAAAAAAGTGCACATACCAATGCGTATGAACAAGCTGCCCACCGCGAAGCGCGCCAAAATCCTCACCCTCCTTTGCGAGGGCATGTCGATGCGGGCCATCGCCCGTTCGGAAGATGTGAGCACCAACACCGTCGCCAAGGCGCTCGTTGATGCCGGGAGCGTCTGCGCTCAAATGCACGACGAAATGGTCCAGGGCGTGAAGGCCAAGCGCATTCAGTGCGATGAAATCTGGGCCTTCAACTACTGCAAGCAACGCACCGTCGCGACCGCGAAGCGCGCGCCCGCCGACGCTGGCGACATTTGGACGTGGACAGGGATCGACGCCGACTCCAAGCTCATCGTCTCCTACCTTGTCGGCGACCGTTCCGGCCAAGCGGCTATCGAGCTTATGGACGATCTCCGTTCGCGCCTCACGAACCGCGTCCAGATCAGCACGGACGGACACCGCTCCTATTTGGAGGCCGTGGAGGGCGCGTTCGGGGGAGACGTTGACTATGCCCAGGTCATCAAGCTCTTTGGCCCCACGCCCTCGCCAGCGGGCCGCTACAGCCCCGCCGAATGCACCGGGATCAAGAAGGTGAAGGTGGAAGGCGACCCCGACGAAAAGCACGTCAGCACGTCCTTCGTCGAGGCCCACAACAAGACGATGCGGATGCACATGCGCCGGTTCACCCGCCTGACGAACGGCCACTCAAAGAAGGTCGCCAATCACGCTCACATGGTCGCGCTCTACACCCTGTATTACAATTTCATCCGCACCCATTCGAAGCTGAAAATGACGCCAGCGATGCAAGCTGGGATCGCGTCCACCTTCCTGTCATTCGCCGACGTGCTGGCGCGGGTGGACGCGGCGAACCCGCCCCCGGTTCGCGGACCGCGCGGTCCCTACAAAAAGAAGATTGGAAACTGAGGCAGTCCCCAAATCCGGTCTATGGCAATTAGCTTTCGACTGCTCCCTACCCAACGCCAGTCGCATTGGTTGTGTGATCGCTGGCTATCAACTTGCCATGGGTTCAACTTCGTGGGCGAATTTTAGCTGGCCGGGGCGTTGATCGCCAATTGCGCGGCGAAAGCCCGCCGGTAGGCTGGCCGCGCCTCGCCGCGGGCGACATAGGCGGCCAAGTTCGGGTGCTCGGCCAAGATGCCTGACATCCGCAGGCGGAGCAGCACCGACACCATCAACAGGTCGCCTGCGCTGAACGCTCCGTCGAGCCAGTCGGCATCGTCCAGGCGAGCGGACAACTGTCCTAACCGGACGCGGATCCGGTCCATGACCAGCGGCAGGCGTTCCTGGGCCCAAGGCTTGTCGCCCTCGACTATCTTGGCGGTTGAGAGATCGAGGATTGGCGGCTCCACCGTACTGAGCGCGGCGAACATCCATGTGATCGCCCGCGCCCGGGCATCAGCATCCTTCGGCAGCAGGCCCGCATGCCGCCGTGCGATGTGAAAGACGATCGCTCCTGTCTCGAATACGGCGAGATTGCCCTCTTCATAGGTCGGAATCTGCCCGAAGGGATGCAGCGCCAGATGCGCGGGTTCCTTCATCGCTGGGAACGAGACGAGGCGAACTTCGTAAGGCTGGCCCACTTCTTCAAGCGCCCAGCGAACGCGCGTATCGCGCGCCAGTCCTTTGCCGCCGTCGGGTGACCGTTCAAAGGCGGTAATGGTGGGGGTCATCGCGTCCGTCTCCTTGCTTGAGCCAACAGTTCTTGTGTCACATGACGACGACGAATGAGCCTGTCGAAAATCGACATCATTCTTTCGGAGAAATAGAGTGACAGGTTGAATTGTCACCCTTCCATCGGCCTCACGGCGCCCGCTGCGGCTCATAGCGCAGGACCAGAAGCCGGCTTTCCCCGAGCGCCAATTGGGCGTAGGCGCGCCCTTGGTCGTCGCGGAATTCGACTTCGAGCACGCCGGGCGCCAGCGTTTCGACCACTGTGCCCACCTGACCGCGGAGAAGGCTCTTGGCGGGGAGGTCGGCGGTGAGGGCGACGACATCAAGCGGTCGGATGATTTGGTTGGGCTTGGTCATGGAACCTTGGCGCGTGGAACCGTCTTTTACAGCACGGAAGCTCTTGAAAAAACCGCGGCTACCGAGAGGGTCGCTTTTCCGGCGCCAATGAGGTCCGGCAAGCGCCGCGCGCCTCGGAATTTTTTCCCACCCGCCTTTGAACCTCCTGCTCGCGGCCCGGTATTCACCCGACGCCGCAAGATTTCTTCGGCTTGGCAAAACGGGAGGCGATATCATGATCTTTTCGAAACGATGGGCGACGCCGATGCTGGCGGCGGCGGGGATGCTGGCGCTGCAGGCGCTACCCGCCCAGGCTCAGGACTATACGATCGCCAATCTGGTTTCCGACGGCTCGGTCCCCGCCGTCACGGTCGATGCCTCGCTGATCAATCCCTGGGGCATGTCCTACGCGCCGGGTGGCCCGTTCTGGGTTTCCAACAACAATGCCGGTTCGAGCACCCTCTACGACAGCGGCGGAAACAAGGTTCCGCTGACCGTCGCCATCCCGCCGCCGGCGGGCGGGACGGGATCGGGGACGCCGACCGGCCAGGTGTTCAACGGCTCGACCCACGTCTTCCGGGTGACGAGCGGCGGCAAGACCGGCGCCGCCTTCTTCCTGTTCGCCACCGAGGACGGGACGATCGCCGGCTGGGCGCCGTCGGTGGATGGCGTCAACGCCATACTGGCGGTCGACAATTCAGGCGAGCGGGCGGTCTACAAGGGCCTGGCGACCGCGACGATCGGCAACAAGCATTTCCTCTACGCCAGCAATTTCCGCGCCGGCGACGTGGAGATGTACAACGGCAAGTTCCAGCTGGTGCGAACCTTCACCGACCATACCGTGCCCAGAGGATATGCGCCGTTCAACGTGCAGACCCTGAGCGGAATGCTCTACGTCACCTTCGCCAAGCAGGACGCCGCCAAGCACGACGATGTCGAGGGCCGAGGCAACGGCTATGTCGATGTCTTCACCGTCGAGGGCGCCTTCGTGCGCCGGCTCGTCTCGCGCGACCAGCTCGATTCGCCGTGGGGTCTCGACATCGCCCCGGCCGGCTTTGGCGCGTTCGCCGGCGATCTCCTGGTCGGCAACTTCGGCGACGGGGCGATCAACGCCTTCGACCCAGCCACCGGGGCCTTCAAGGGCGCCCTGCGCGACGCCAACGGCCTGCCCATCGAGATCCGCGACCTGTGGGGCCTGATCACCGGTAACGGCGGCATGGGCGGGGACGCGACCAAGGTCTACTTCACGGCCGGCCTTCAAAAAGAGGCGCACGGCCTGTTCGGCAGCCTGTCGGCCGCCCCCTAGCCTGCCACCCAGCCGGCTAGCCGACGG
>JBDTIW010000236.1:0-3418 GCA_039936215.1 Caulobacteraceae bacterium
CCGGCGAATGGCCGGAGCTGGTCGCCGACATTTGCCCCCGATGGAACCTTGGCCCTGGCCTCCGATCGATCGGGCGACAACGCCATCTGGCTGGCGGGTCGCGGCGGGGCGCCTCGCTCGTTCTTGAACTGGGGCGCTGGTTATGTCTTCGGTCTGTCCTGGTCGCCCGATGGCGACGCCCTGGCCTTCGTGCGGACCGTGAACTCGACGATCACCGTGAATGTCGTCGGCCGGGGGGGCCGCGATCTCGCCACGATCCCGGTTTCGGCCGTCGAGGTCGGACGGCCGGCTTGGCGCGCCGACGGCCGCTCCCTGGTGTTTCCCGCCCGCGACGGGGGCGGCTGGAGACTGTGGCGGGCCGATCTTTCCCGGCCTGGCAAGCCCTATCCCATCACCAGCCTTGGCTGGATCGCGGTGAGAACGCGGGGCGACATCCTCTTTGGCGTCAAGGCGAACCAGCCGGGCATCTGGCGCCTGGGTCCAAAGCCCGCGCTGATCGTCGCCGGATTTTCCGCGCGCAGCCCGGACGAATGGACGATCTTTAAGGACCAGGTCGTCTTCGCCGACGGAAATTTTCCGAACCCGAAACGGTTGATTTCCGCGCCCATTTCGGGAGGCCGCCAACGTACCTTCGCCGACACGCCCAGGGCGATGGGCGATATGGGTTTCGCCATCGACCCACGTTCGGGAAAGCCGATCTATATCGGGAAAGTCGAGTTCGACACCAACATAGAGCTGTTTCATCTCGCCCGGAGATAGCGATAGGGTACATTTTCTATCCAGCAAGCCCACATTTATGATATCAGCGTCGGCGGGCGGCGAACTTCACAAGGACTCTCGGTTGCTCCTTCTTCTCCACGCGATCGGCTATGCGCTGTGCGTCCTGGCGGTGATCGGCGCGCTCTACAGCCTTCTGGCGGCGGGCCTCGTCGCCCGCTTCATGAGACGGGCCCAGCCGTTCGGCTCGGCGTTCCCGGCCGTCACCCTTATCAAGCCGCTGCACGGCGCTCCACCAGGCTTGATGTCGGCCCTTGAGAGCTTCTGCCGGCAGGACTATCCGGGCGACCTGCAGATCGTGTTCGGCGTCCAGGACGCCATGGACCCCGCGATCGGCGTCATTCGCGATCTTCAACGGCGCCACCCGGCCCTGGACATCGAACTGACGATCGACGCGCGGCTCTATGGGACCAACCGGAAGGTCTCGAACCTGATCAACATCGCCGAGCGCGCCCGCCACGGGGTGCTGGTGATGAGCGACGCCGACATCCGCGTGGGGCCCGGCTATCTGCGCGACGTGGTGGGCGCCCTGGGCCGCGAGGGCGTCGGGGCGGCGAGCTGTCTCTATGTGGGGGTCGGCGGGGTGGATCGGTGGTCCACGCTCTCGGCCATGGCGATCAACTATCAGTTCCTGCCGAGCGTGGCCCTGGGCAAGGCGCTGGGATTGGCGCGGCCCTGTTTTGGCTCGACTATCGCCATGACAGCCGAGGGGCTGCGCGGGATCGGCGGCTTCGAGGCCTTCGCCGATCATCTGGCCGACGACTATGAGATCGGCCGGGCCGTTCGGGCGCTGGGCCAGGGCGTCGCCGTTCCGCCCCTCGTCGTCTCCCACCTGTGCGGCGAGGTCAGCGCGGGCGAACTGATCGGCCACGAGCTGCGCTGGAACCGCACCGTGAGGCAGATCGACGCGGCGGGCCATGCCGGCAGCGTGATCACCCATCCCCTGCCCGTGGCCCTGATCGGCGCGGCCCTGCTCGGCCTGCCGCTTCCCTCCCTCGTCCTGATTTTCACCATTGTTGGGGCGCGTATCGCCGCGAAGTTCATCATCGACGCCGCGACGGGCGCGCGGGCCGGGCCCTGGTGGCTCGTTCCGGCGCGCGATGTGCTATCCTTCGGCGTCTTTTGCGCCAGCTTCGCGGTAAACACCGTCGGCTGGCAGGGCCGCCGTTTTCGCATCGGGCGCGACGGTCTGCTCGCCCATCCCTAGAGGTTATTCGACCATGCTACGCACGCTCTTCCTGCAGGCCCCATCGTTCGACGGTTTCGACGGCGGCGCTGGCTCGCGTTATCAGGCGAGGCGGGAGATCAAGTCGTTCTGGTATCCCACCTGGCTCGCCCAACCCGCCGCCCTGGTGGAGGGCAGCCGGCTGATCGACGCCCCGCCCCATCGCCAGGGCTTGGCCGACATCGCGCCGCTGGCCAGGGACTACGATCTGGTGGTGCTGCATACCTCCGCGCCGTCCTTCGCTTCTGACGTGAAGACCGTGGAGGCGCTCAAGGCGGTCAATCCCGATCTCAAGGCCGGTTTCATCGGGGCCAAGGTCGCGGTGGACGCGCAGGGCAGCTTGGCCAGCGCCCCGTGCGTCGATTTCGTCGCCCGCAACGAATTCGACTTCACCATCAAGGACGTGGCCGACGAGAAGCCGTGGGCCGACATCGAGGGCCTCAGCTATCGCAACGCCGAGGGCGTGATCGTCCACAACGCCGACCGGCCGATCGTGGAGGACATGGACTCCCTGCCCTGGGTGACGCCTGTCTACCAGCGCGACCTCAAGATCGAGAACTACTTCATCGGCTATCTGAAGCATCCCTATATCTCGATCTACACCGGCCGCGGCTGCAAATCGCGCTGCACCTTCTGCCTGTGGCCGCAGACGGTCGGCGGCCACCGCTACCGCACCCGCAGCGTCGAGCATGTGATCGCCGAGATCGCCTGGGCTCAGAAGGCCTTTCCCCAGGTCAAGGAATTCTTCTTCGACGACGACACCTTCACCGACAACCTTCCGCGCGCCGAGGCCATCGCCCGCGAGTTGGGTAAGCTGGGCGTCACCTGGTCGTGCAACGCCAAGGCCAATGTGCCGCGCGAGAGCCTCAAGGTGCTCAAGGAAGGCGGCCTGCGCCTGCTGCTGGTCGGCTACGAGAGCGGCAACCAGCAGATCCTGCACAACATCAAGAAGGGCATGCTGGTCGAGGTGGCCGAGAAGTTCACCAAGGATTGCCATGATCTGGGGATCACCATCCACGGCACCTTCATCGCCGGCCTGCCGGGCGAAACGCGTGAGACCCTGCGCGAGACGGCGGCCTGGGCGGCCAGGATCAACCCGCACACCATCCAGGTGTCGCTGGCCGCCCCCTACCCCGGCACCTTCCTGTACAAACAGGCGGTGGAGAACGGCTGGCTGGACGCCGAGCACGCCGAGCTGGTGGACGAGCACGGCATCCAGATCGCCCCCTTGCACTACCCGCACCTCAGCCACGCCGAGATCTTCGCCTCGGTGGAGACCTTCTACAAATGCTTCTACTTCCGGGCCGGCAAGATCGGCTCGATCATCGGCGAAATGATCCGCAGCCCGGACATGATGAAGCGGCGGCTGAGGGAAGGGGTGGAGTTTTTCGAGTTTTTGAGGGAGCGGAAGGCGGC
>JBDTIW010000237.1:0-5570 GCA_039936215.1 Caulobacteraceae bacterium
GCCGCCGGCGAAGATCGAGGCGTTGACGATCAGTTCGACCAGGGCCGCGAAGGCGAGAAAGGCGAGTTTCACCAGAGCGTGCTGGCCGTCCCGCGGCGGCCGGGTCAGTCCCTCGCGAGTCTTGAACGCCCCAAGATCCGCCCGCGCCTCGCGAACGCGCTGGAATTCAAACAGCAGGCGGTCACGCTCCTCGCGCGCCGCCTCGCGCAGGGTCAGCGCGACCGCCGCCGGCTCGGCCAGCAGAGTGTCCAGTTCGGTCTCCGCGGTCAGGCTGGCGAAGCGGCCACGAAGGGCCTCGTGGGCCCGTTTGGCCCCGCCCAGAGTCTCGTCCCATTTTTCCTGAAGCGCGCCCTGAATGTCGGCCTCGGCGGCGGCACGCGACCGGTCCGCCGCGCCCGGCCGTTCGGCTTCGCCGTCCCGCCGCCCCCTCTCCTCGAGATCGAGCTTCGCCGCCAGGCCATCGACATCGATCTGACGCAGAATGTCGGTCCCCGGCAGATAGTCGTGCCGAGGGCGAAAGATCATCGACGCCAGATCGCGCCGACCGCCCCGCGCCATTTTCAAAAAACCGTCCTCAAAACTCGCCCGATGCGCCTGAATTCATCCGTCGTAGTCCAGCACCACGCCCTCGCCCACCGGCACGGCTTGGCAGGTGAGGACGTATCCCTGGGCCAGCTCGGCGGGGGTCAGGGCGTAGTTGGCCTTCATCTCCACCTTGCCCGCCACGAGTTTGGCGCGGCAGGTGGCGCAGACGCCGCCCTTGCAGGCGAAAGGGGCGGGAATGCCGGCGGCGCGGGCGCTTTCCAGCACGCTGCCCGCTTTCGCGTCGAAGGCGATCCGCGAGCGGCGGCCGTCCAACACCACGGTGATCGTGCGCCCCCGCGCCTTGGCCTCCAGGCGGCGGGCGGCGGCGACCTGGGAGGCCGAGAGGGGGCCGACGGTGAAGCGCTCGATCAGGATCTTGTCCGCCGCCACGCCGCGTGCCGTCAGCGCCGCCTCCACCGCCTCCATCATCGGCGCGGGGCCGCAGACGAAGAAGGCGTCGGCTTCGGCGGGGCGGACGAGACTGTCGAGCACGGCGTTGGTTTTGCCGACGTCCAGGCGGCCGTTGAAGAGCTCCACCTCCTCGTCCTCGTCCTCCAGGAAGTGGAACACCTCCAGCCGGCCCATGTAGCGGTTCTTCAGGCCTGCCAGCTCCTCCAGGAACATCACCTGGGCGGCCGAGCGGTTGCCGTAGAGCAGGGTGAAGCGGCTCTGGGGCTCGGTTGCCAGCGCGGTCTTCAGCAGGGACAGAATGGGTGTGATCCCGGCCCCGCCCGCGAAGGCGATATAGCGGCGGCTCGCCTTCGGATCGAAGGACCAGGTGAAGGCGCCGTGCGGGGTCATCACCTCGATCGTATCGCCCACCTTGACCTGGCCGTTGACCCAGCCCGAGAACACCCCCTCGGCGATCTGCTTGACCGCGATGCGCAGTTCGCCCTCGTGGGGGGCGACGCAGACCGAATAGTTGCGCCGGATGTCCTCGCCCGCGATCTCCGTGCGCAGGGTCAGATGCTGGCCCGGCTGAAAGGCGAAGGCGGCGCGCGCCGCCTCGGGCAGGTCGAATCGCAGGGAGACGCTGTCGGGCGTCTCGCGGCGCACCTCGGCGACGCGCAAGGTATGGAAGGCGGTGGACATTCAGAGGCTCAATGGCACTTGAATCGGTCGAACGGCTCGGCGCAATCGAGGCAGCGCCACAGCGCCTTGCACGGCGTGGAACCGAACCGGCTGACCTCCTGCGTCGCCGTCGAGCCGCAGCGCGGACAGGCCGGAGCTTCGTCGCGAAGTCGGCTGGAGGCGGGCGGCGGGGCGATGCCGTAGGCCAGCAGCTTGTCGCGCCCGGCCTGGGTGATCCAGTCGGTGGTCCAGGGCGGATCGAGGCGGCGGACGAGGCGCACCTCGCCCATGCCCGCCGCGTCCAGGGCCTGGCGGATCGAGCGTTCGATCACGGCGGTGGCCGGGCAGCCGGTATAGGTGGGCGTCACCACCACGCTCGTCCCGCCCGCGTCGATGTCGCGGACGATGCCGAGGTCGATGACCGAAACGGCGGGGATCTCCGGATCGGGGACGCCGGCCAGCACGGCGCGGATGCGCGCCGCGCGGTCGAGGGTCGTGGTGGCGGCGCCGCTCATCGCCTCACCACGCCGCGCCCGGATAGGCGCGGGGCAGGAACTGCATTTCGCTGAGGATATGGCCGAGGTGCTCGGAGTGACGTCCCGACCGGCCGCCGACCACGCCGCGCCGCGCCGCGGGCCGCTCAAGAGTGGCTTCGGCGAGCACCCTGTCCAGTTCCTTATCGAACGCCGCGCGCAGGGCGGCCGGATCGGGCGCGATCCCCTCGGCGACCAGCGCCTCGGTCACCACGTCGGCCTCGAACAGCTCATCGACAAACCGCCAGCACCAGTCCAGGGCGTCGGCGGCGCGGGCGTGGCTCTCGTCGGTCCCGTCGCCCAGCCGGACCACCCATTCGGCGGCGAAGCGCAGATGGTAGCGGGTCTCCTTGATCGCCTTCTTCGCCACCCCGGCCAGGGTGGCGTCCGTGGATTCGCACAGGGCCTCAAGCAACCCCTTGCGCCACAGGGAGAACAGAAACTGGCGCATGATGGTTCGCGCGAAATCGCCGTTCGGCTGTTCGACCAGCAGGCAGTTGGCGAAGTCCAGCACGTCGCGGTGGAAGGCCAGGGCGTCGCCGTCCCGACCCGCCCCCTCCACCTCGCCGGCGTAGTCCAGCAGATGCGTCGCCTGGCCGATCAGGTCCAGAGCCAGATTGGCCAGGGCCAGATCGACCTCCAGGGTCGGCGCGTGGCCGCACCATTCCCCCAGCATCTGGCCCAGCACCAGGCTGTCGTCGCCCAGCCGCAGGGCGTAGCGGAACAGGGCGTCGTGGGGGTCGGTCATGGGGTGGGCCCTACGCGTCCAGTGTCGTCGCGCCGTGGCCGGACGCCCCCTCCGTCACGGCGCAAACAAGAGCGCCGCGCCACCTCCCCCGCTTCGCAGGAGAGGATTGAGGTAAGGTGGGCGCTTTCAAACCTTTCAATCCTCCCCCGTCCTCTTACGGGGGAGGTGGCGCGCGATGCTCCCTTGCCCCAAGGCTTTTCGGGCGTGACGGAGGGGGCGTCCGGCCACCGCGCACAACTCCGAAACGTGTGCATTCTCACCCCCTACATATTCTTGATGCTGTCGGGGATCTTGTAGAAGGTCGGGTGGCGATAGACCTTATCTTCGGCCGGCTCGAACAGGGGGCCGGAGTCGGCGGGGTCGGAGGCGGTGATGGCGGCCGAGGGCACGACCCACAGGCTCACCCCCTCCATGCGCCGCGTATAGACATCGCGGGCGGCTTCCACCGCCATGTCCGGATCGGCGGCGTGGACGCTCCCCACATGCTTGTGGGAAAGCCCGCCGCGCGAGCGGACGAACACTTCCCACAGCGGCCAATCGCGCACGGGCGGCGTCTCGGCCATCAGGCGGCCAGGGCGGCGCGCTTGTCGGCGTGGGCGATGGCGGCGGCGCGCACCCAGGCGCCGTCCTCCCAGGCCTTGACGCGGGCGGCCATGCGCTCCTTGGCCACCGGCCCCTCGCCGCGCACCACGGCGTAGAACTCCTCCCAGTCGATGGGTCCGAAGTCGTAGCCGTTCTTTTCGTCGTTCCATTTCAGATCGGGGTCGGGAATGGCCAGCCCGATCGCCTCGGCTTGCGGCGCGGTCACGTCGACGAACTTCTGGCGCAAGGCGTCGTTGGTGTCGCGCTTGATCCGCCAGCGCATGGACTGGGCGGTGTTGGGCGAGTTGTCGTCGGGCGGCCCGAACATCATCAGCGAGGGCCACCACCAGCGGTTCAGGGCGTCCTGGGCCATCCGCTTCTGCTCTGGCGTCCCGGCCGCCAGGGCCATGGTCAGCTCATAGCCCTGGCGCTGGTGGAAGCTCTCCTCCTTGCACACCCGCACCATGGCCCGCGCGTAGGGGCCGTAGGATGTCCGCTGGAGGGGGACTTGGTTCATGATCGCCGCCCCGTCGACCAGCCAGCCGATCGCCCCGATATCGGCCCAGGTCAGGGCCGGATAGTTGAAGATGGTCGAGTATTTGGCCTTCCCCGAATGCAGGGCCTCGATCATCTCCCGCCGCGAGGTTCCTAGGGTCTCGGCGGCGCAATAGAGATAGAGGCCGTGGCCGCCCTCGTCCTGGACCTTGGCCAGCAGAATCGCCTTGCGCCGCAGGCTGGGCGCGCGGGTGATCCAGTTGCCCTCCGGCAGCATGCCGACGATCTCGGAATGAGCGTGCTGCGAAATCTGCCGCACCAGGGTCTTGCGATAGGCCTGCGGCATCCAGTCCTTGGGCTCGATGAAGGCGTCGGCGGCGATGCGCGCCTCGAACGCTTCGAGGAGCTCGGCCGGCTCGGCGGCCTGCAGGGGCTGGACGGTCTGGGCGCCCTTGTCGAATTTCTGAAGGTCTGTGGTGTACATGGCGGGGCTCGGTCGAGGGGCGCGTCGGCCTTGAATATAGGAAATCCGCCGGCGCGGGCAAAAATTGACCAGGCGGCCCGGCGTGGGTAGCGTCCCGGCATGACCTTCGAGACCATCGTCTTCGATCTGGCCGGCGGCGTCGCCCGCCTGACGCTCAATCGCCCGGACCGCCTCAACAGCTTCACTTTCCAGATGCACGCGGAGGTTGCCGAGGCGCTAAGCCGGGTCGAAGGGGAGGGGGCCAGGGTGCTGCTCCTCACTGGGGCCGGGCGCGGCTTTTGCGCCGGCCAGGATCTGGCCGATCCCGCCGTGGCCGCGGGAGCGGACCTCGGCGAAGCGCTGGAGGCCCGCTACAATCCCCTCATCCGCCGCCTCGTCGCCTTGCCCATGCCCGTCGTCTGCGCCGTGAACGGCGTGGCGGCGGGGGCGGGGGCCAACATCGCCCTGGCCTGCGATATCGTTCTGGCGGCGCGTAGCGCCAAATTCATCCAGAGCTTCGCGGCCATCGGCCTCATCCCCGATTCCGGCGGCACGTGGATGTTGCCCAGGCTCGCGGGACAGGCGCGGGCCATGGGCCTGGCTCTGACCGGCGCGCCGCTTACCGCCGAGCAGGCGGAGGCCTGGGGCCTGATCTGGCGCTGCGTGGACGACGACAAGCTGATGAATGAGGCCGAGGTTCTCGTCGCCAAGTTCGCCGCCGCTCCCACACGCGGCCTCGCCGAGACCAAGCGCCTGATCCGCGCCGGCTGGGCGCTGGGCTTCGACGCCGCCCTGGATGCCGAGCGGGACGCCCAGCGCGCGCTCGGACAGACCGCCGACTACGCCGAGGGCGTCGAAGCCTTCACCACCAAGCGCCCGCCGCGTTTCGTTGGCCGGTAGAAGTCGCCATCGGCGCCCCTCTCGTAGCGCGGGCTTCCAGCCCGCTCTTTCCTATCGCCGCCAGGCGCGGGCATCCCGCCCATAGGCGCTAAGATAAGGGATTCACGTGGTATCCGGCTTGTGATTCAAGCTTCGAATGGAAGCTGATTGGGCAAATTCATTCGACGGTAGCTGGGGCCAGATCGAGGCCTTG
>JBDTIW010000238.1:0-3242 GCA_039936215.1 Caulobacteraceae bacterium
CCGTGGCGGTTCTCTTTCCTTACGTTCCCAAACCTGACCTCAACCTGGGATCGTAGAGATCGAAGAACTTGGCCTCACGGGGCGGGGCGGGGGCGAGGCCGACCAGGCGGACACGGACGGCGCGGCCCTGGGCGTCGGTGATCGTCCAGCCGGTCAGGGCGAGCGGCGCGTCGGAGAAGGAAAGGACGATCTGGCCCTCGGCCTTCTTGCGCCCGTCCTTGGCGGTTATGGCGAAGGCGCCCGGATAGCGGGTGACCGCCGTCACCACCACGCCCTTGTCGAGGCGGATATCGCGGGCCAGGAACAGGGCCAGGGGCGTGAGGCCGAGGGGATAGCTCTGGATGGTCTTCAGCCGCCGATCGACCACCGACACCTCATGGCCGTCGGAGGCGACGACGAGGCCGGAGGGCGGATCGTATTCGAACCGCGCCTTGCCCGGACGCTGCAGCCAGAGGGTCCCTTGGCTGACGGCGCCCTTGGCGTCGGTCTGGACGAAGCGGCCCTTGGCGGTGGCGAGGGCCTGCAGCCAGGCCACCGCCCTGGCGACCAGGGCGGCGTCTGGGGCGGGAAGCGGCGGTGGCGCGGCGGCCAGGATAAAAGGGGCCGCGCCTATGACGACCGCGACCGCCAGGATCGCGCGGCGGTTGGGTGGGGCCATTACGTCTCCAAAAGGCGCCGTCAGATCGGCGGCGGGCCGGCCAGGATGTCGCGCTTGCCGGCATGGTTGGCGACGCCGACAACGCCTTCCTTTTCCATCCGTTCCATCAGCGAGGCGGCGCGATTGTAGCCGATCTGCAGGCGCCGCTGGATATAGCTGGTGGAGGCCTTGCGGTCGCGGGTGACCACGGCCACGGCCTGATCGTAGAGCTCATTGCCGCCCTCGCCCTCGCCGCCCAGCGCGTCCGCCTCGCCGTCCTCCTCAGGAAGGGCGGTCACGTCGTCGAGATATTGTGGCTCGCCCTGGTCGCGCAGCCAGGCGGCCACCGTTTCGACCTCGCCGTCGGAGACGAAGGGGCCGTGCAGGCGGGTGATGCGTCCGCCTCCGGCCATGTAGAGCATGTCGCCCATGCCCAGCAGCTGCTCGGCCCCCTGTTCGCCCATGATGGTGCGCGAATCGATCTTGGAGGTGACCTGGAAGCCGATGCGGGTGGGGAAGTTGGCCTTGATGGTGCCGGTGATCACGTCCACGCTGGGGCGCTGGGTGGCCATGATCAGGTGGATGCCGGCCGCGCGCGCCATCTGCGCCAGGCGCTGGACCGCCCCCTCGATGTCCTTGCCGGCCACCATCATCAAATCGGCGACCTCGTCGATGACCACCACCAGATAGGGCATGGGCTCGGGGCGCAGCTTTTCGGCCTCGTAGATCGGCCGCCCGCGCTCGTCGAAGCCGGTCTGCACGGTGCGCACGAAATGCTCGCCCTTGGCCAGAAGCTCGCGGGCCTTCTCGTTGTAGCCGGCGACGTTGCGCACCCCGATCTTGGACATCCGCCGGTAGCGGTCCTCCATTTCCCGCACCGTCCATTTCAGGGCAACGATGGCCTTCTTGGGGTCGGTGACCACGGGAGCGAGCAGATGGGGGATGCCGTCGTAGACGCTCAGCTCCAGCATCTTCGGATCGATCATGATGAACCGGCACTGATCGGGCGACAGGCGATAGAGGATGGAGAGGATCATGGCGTTGATCCCCACCGACTTGCCCGAACCGGTGGTGCCGGCGACCAGCAGGTGCGGCATCTTGGCCAGATCGACGATATAGGGCTCGCCACCGATGGTTTCGCCCAGCGCCAGGGGGAGGGTCTGGCTGGCCTTCTCGTATTCGGCGCTGGACAAGAGGTCGCGCAGATAGACCGTCTCGCGGCGCTGGTTGGGCAGTTCGATGCCGATGGCGTTGCGCCCCGGAACCACGCTGACCCGGCAGGCGGCGACGCTCATCGAGCGGGCGATGTCGTCGGAGAGGGCCACGACGCGGGCCGACTTGACGCCGGGGGCGGGGGCCAGCTCGTAGAGGGTGACCACCGGGCCGGGGCGGATCTGGTCGATGGTCCCGCGCACCCCGAACTCGGCCAGGACGCTTTCCAGCAGGCGGGCGTTCTGGCGCAGGGCCGTCTCGTCGATGGCCGAGGCGCGGGGCGTGGGCTTGGCGAGCATGGCCAGCTCGGGCAGGCGAAAGCCGCCCGGCTCGGCGAACGGAAAGCTCGGCTGGATCTCACGCGCCTCGCGGCCGGAAAGGCGGGGCGGCGTCTTGGGGGCCTTGATGGCCAGGGGCGCGGCGGAGGCGAGATCGCGCGGCGCCGGAGTCTCGCAGCCACGCTCCAGGTCGAGCGGGCGTTCACGGCGGGCGACGCCCTTCGGCGCCGGCACGCGGGATTTGACGAGGGCGGCGGCCGTTCGTGGACGGCCGAGCCCCAGGGTGAGGCTCAGGGCGGTGAGGCTGATCAAGGCCAGCAGGACGCCGGCGATGGTCTGGGCGTCGTCTAGGCCGGCGAGGGACAAGGGGCTGGCGGCCAGGCTCAGGACCCCGTCGCCGGCCAGACCGCCCAGGCCGCCGGCCAGGGGCCAGGAGATCGGCGGCGTCGGCGCGGCCAGGGCGCCGGCCAGGGTGGCCAGGCCCAGGACGGTGAACAGGGCTCGCAGGGCCGGCCGCTTCCGCCGGGCGGTCGGCGCGCGGGCGAACAGGCGGGAAAGGCCGGCCAGGACCAGCATGGCCGCGATCCCCCAGGCGGCCAGGCCCAGGAGCTGGATGGCGAGGTCGGCGAGGTCCGCGCCGGGTGCGCCCAGGGCGTTGGCGGGCCTAGCCGACGAGGCGGCGTCGAGGCTGGGATCGCCGGCGTGGTAGCTGGCCAGGATGGCGATGAGCACCGCGCCCGCGCCGGCCACGATCAGGCCGCCCAGCCGCGCCATCGCCGCCCCCGACACGCTCCGCCGCGCCAGATCCCACAAGAGGCCCCCCACCCCCCGTCGCCGCGCCGCCCTCGCCATCCTCAAAGAATCCCCGAACCGAACCGACCGCAGTGGATCAAGGCCAAGGATGTGGCGCAAGAGGGTTAAGGGGGGGTTTGCGAGGGCGCTCGTAGCGCGGGCATCCTGCCGGCCCTTTCCAACCTCCGGTAAGAGCGCTGCGCTTGATCTGCGGACGAAGGTTGAGAGGCTGTTTGCAAAATCGGCTCGTTGGGATTCCCGCATGAGGCGGTTCATGATTCAAGCTCTGGATGTGGACAGAGCAGAGCCGTGGCCGGATGGCC
>JBDTIW010000239.1:0-3219 GCA_039936215.1 Caulobacteraceae bacterium
TGGCCGCCCTGGTCCTCCACCACCAGCTTGAAGCCGCCCGTCGAGCCGATACCGCGCACCGACGGCGGCTGGATGATCTTGATGTCGGCCCCGTCGATGGGCGCCATGCGCGCCTTGAGATCGTCGACGATGCCTGATGTCTTCAGCCCGAGCCGGGCGCGGTCGGCAAAGGATTTGAGAACCACGTATATCTGGCCGCCGCTGGAGGAGGTGGTGTTGCTGGTGGCGTCCACCCCGGCGTAGATCGAGGCGGCGGCCACCCCCGGCGCGGCGAGCAGGCGATGGGCCACGTCACGCACCACGGTGTCGGTGCGGGCCAGGGACGCCCCTGGCGGCAGGCTTATCGAGACCAGCAGATTGCCCTGGTCCTGGGCGGGGATGAAGCCCTTGGGCGTGGCGGAAATATCCCATGCCGTGAGGGCGAGGAGGGCGGCGTAGATGACCAGCATGATCGCCGCCATGCGCACCAGCTTGTGGGTCAGGGTCGAATAGCGGCCCGCCAGGGCGTCGAAGCCGTCGTTGAACGCCTGGCCAAAGCGGGTCAGCCGCCGCAGGCCCCGGCGCGGCGCCTTGTCCTCGCGATGCGCCCGCATGATCAAGGCGCCCAGGGCCGGCGACAGGGTCAGGGAGACGACGAGGGAGATCAGGGTCGAGGTGGCGATGGTCAGGGCAAACTGCTTGTAAAACTGCCCCGAAATGCCGCCGATAAAGGCGGTGGGCACGAAGACGGCCATCAACACCAGAGCGATGGCCACCAGGGCGCCGCCGACCTCGTCCATGGTGGCGTGGGCGGCCTCGCGCGGGGCCATGCCCTCGCGCAGATGGCGGTCGATGTTCTCCACCACCACGATGGCGTCGTCGACCACGATGCCGATGGCCAGCACCAAGCCGAACAGGGAAAGGTTGTTCAAGGAAAAGCCGAAGGCGCCGAGGGCCGCGCAGGTTCCGATCAGGGAGACCGGAATGGCCACGATGGGGATGACCGCCGCCCGCCAGGACTGCAGGAAGATCACCACCACCAGTACCACCAAGCCTACCGCCAGCAGCAAGGTCTTGGCCACCTCGTTGATGGAGGCGCGGACGAACTCGGTGGGATTGTAGATGATCTTGTAGCTCAGGCCCGGCGGGAAGGCGGCCTTAAGGCGGACCATGGTCGCCTTGACCGCGTCGGCGGTCTTCAGCGCATTGGAGCCGGGCTGCTGCTGGATGCCGAGCGCCACGGCGGGCTTTTCGTTCATATAGGCGTTGGTGGTGTAGTCCTGGGCGCCCAGCTCCACTCGCGCTACGTCGGCGATCCGCGTCACCCTACCTTGCGCGTCGCTCTTGACGATGATGTCGGCGAACTGTTGAGGCGTCGAGAGGCGCCCGAGCGCCTCGACGTTGAGCTGAAACGCGTTGGGGGCGATGGCCTGGGGAGCCTGGCCGATAGCGCCGGCGGCGACCTGGACATTCTGGCCGCGCAGGGCGGCGACGATGTCGTCCACGGTCAGGTTGCGCGCCGCCGCCCGGTCCGGGTCGATCCAGATGCGCATGGCGTAGTCGCGCGCCGCCCGGCTGCCGATGTCGCCGACGCCCGGCACGCGCAGCAGGGCGTCACGGATATGCAGGCCGACATAGTTGGCGATGTACTTCTGATCGAGCGAGCCGTCGGGCGAATAGTTGTGCACCGCCATGAGGAAGTCGGGCGAGCTCTTGCGCACCGTCACCCCGGCGGCGACGACTTCCGGCGGCAGGCGCGGCGTCGCCGCCGAAACCCGGTTTTCCACCAGCACCTGGGCCTGGTTGGGGTCGGTCCCCAGCTTGAAGGTGACGGTGATCGCCACCCGCCCGTCGCCGGTGGACTGGGAGGACATATAGAGCATGTTCTCCACCCCGTTGATCTGCTCCTCGATCGGCGCGGCGACGGTGTCGGCCAGGGTTTCGGCTGAAGCTCCCGGATAGCTGGCGCTGACGTTGACGGTCGGCGGGGCGATGTCCGGATACTGGGCGATGGGCAGGCCGAGGTAGGCGATGGCCCCGATCAGGGTGATCAGGATCGCCAGCACCGCCGCGAACACCGGCCGCTCGATGAAGAAGTGCGAAAGGCGCATCGGCCCTAGCGGTCGCCGCCGACCGGTTCGGCCGAGGAGGACGGGGGGGCGGAATCGGCCAGGGCGGCGCCCGCCGCCGCCGACTGGGCGACGATCCGGCCCTGCCTCGCCTTGACCTTCTGGCCGGCCTGGGCGCGCTGAACGCCGTCGATGATGACGCGGTCGTCGGCCTTCAGGCCGGCGCGCACGACGCGCAGACCGCCGACGATGGGTCCAAGCTCCACCGGCCGCTGGCGGACGGCCCCATCGGGGCCGACCACATAGACCACTTGGCGCTCCTGGTCGGTAACCACCGCCTGGTCCGGGATCAGCAGGGCTGGATAGGCGCCCGACCCCAGAAGCCGCATGTGGCCGAACATGCCGGGGGTAAGGAAGTGATCGGGATTGGCGACCACGGCGCGGCCGCGGATGGTTCCGGAAGCCGTGTCCAGGGCGTTGTCGACGAAATCCATCCGCCCCTTCCAGCGCCAGGTCGGCTCGTCCTGCAGGCGAATCTCCACCGGATTGGCGGCGTGGCGGGAGGAGACACGCGTGCCGGCCACGTTCTCGCGTTCGTATTTCAGATAGAGGGCTTCGGAGCCGGTGAAGGCGAAGCGGATGGGATCGAGATTGACGATGTTGGTGAGGACGGTGGTGTCGGCGGTGACCAGATTGCCCGGCGCGATGCGTCGATCGGAAATCCGGCCGGCCAGGGGCGCGGTCACCCGCGTGAAGGTCAGGTTGAGCTGGGCGCCGCCCACGCCCGCCTGGGCGGAGATCACGTCGGCGGCGGCCTGGCGCTGGGTGGCGACGAGGAGTTCGTAGGCCTGCTGGCTGACCGCCTTGGCGGTCAGCAGGGTCGCGCCGCGGGTCGCCTGCTCGCGGGCGTTGACGAGCGCCGCCTGAGCGTGGGCCAGGGCGCCCTTGGCCTGGTCGAGCGCCGCCTGATAGGGACGCGGATCGATGACGAAAAGGACCTGACCCTTCTTGACATAGTCGCCGTCCTTGAAGCCCACCGATCGTAGATAGCCGGACACCCGGGGCCGCACGTCCACCGAATCGACGGCGACGAACTGACCGAGGAAATCGTCCCAATCGACGACGTTCATGGAAAGCGGCGTGGCCACGGTAACGATCGGAGGGGCGGGGG
>JBDTIW010000240.1:0-3810 GCA_039936215.1 Caulobacteraceae bacterium
CAGCCGGCGTTCATGGCCAGGGCGCCGCCGACGGTTCCAGGGATTCCGGCGTAGAATTCCAGGCCGGCCAGACCCGCCTTGGCGGCGGCGCGGGCGAGCGCGCCGTCCAGGGCGCCGGCCCCGGCGACCGCCCGGCCCGCGTCAGGCTGGACCGCTATGTCGGCGAAGGCGCGGCCCAGGCGGATCACCACGCCCTCGACCCCGCCATCGCGGACGATGGTGTTGGAGGCGGCGCCGAGCACGGTGACCGGCGTCCCGGCGGGCAGGTCGCGCATGAAGCTCGCAAGATCGTCTTCGTCGGCGGGCAGGAACAGCACCTCGGCGGGGCCGCCGACCCGAAACCAGGTGAAGGGGGCGAGCGGCTCGTCGAACAGCAGCCGGCCGCGCGTCGACGGCAGGGCGCCGCGCCAGTCCGCGCGCCCTCCCCGCCCCCCCTCAGCCACCCATCGCCTCCAACTGGCCGGGCAGAGCATGGGCCCAGGCGGTGATGTCGCCGGCCCCCAGAAAGACCACCAGGTCGCCGGCCTGGGCTTCTCGCTTCACCACCTCGGGCAGGTCCGCGGGCCGATCCAGGGCGACGACCCGGCGGTGGCCGTGACGGCGCATGCCTTCGATCAAGGCGTCGCGGTCGACGCCAGCGATCGGCGCCTCCCCGGCCGCATAGACATCGGCCACGATGACCACGTCAGCCTCGTTGAAGCAGCGGCAGAATTCCTGGAACAGATCGCGCAGCCGCGAATAGCGATGCGGCTGGACCACCCCGATGACCCGTCCCGTGCTTACCGCGCGGGCGGCGGCCAGGACGGCGGCGATCTCGACCGGGTGATGGCCGTAGTCGTCGACGATGCGCAGACCGGCGGCGACACCGACGGTGGTGAAACGCCTTCGAACCCCGCCAAAGCCGGCCAGACCCTGGCGCACCGCCGCGTCCTCGACCCCCAACTCCCGCGCCACCGCGATGGCGGCCAGGGCGTTGAGCACATTGTGCCGGCCGGCCATGGGCAGCGTCATGGCCCCAAGCACGATCGGCGCGCCGTCCGGACCTCGAATCTGGACATCGAACACCGCGCCCTCCGGCCCCATGGCGAGATTCAGCGCCCGAACCTGCGCCTGGGGGTTGGTTCCGTAGGTGATCAGGCGGCGGTTCTCGACCCTGGAGGCCATCGCCTGCACGTCCGGATCATCGATGCACAGGACGGCGAAACCGTAGAAGGGCGTATCGCGCACGAACGCCTCGAAGGCGCCGGTCAGGTGGGCGAAGTCGCCGTAGTGATCCAGATGCTCGGCATCGATGTTGGTGACCACCGCCACCGTACGCGGCAGCTTGAGGAAGGTTCCGTCGCTCTCGTCGGCCTCGGCCACGATCCAGTCGCCGTCGCCGACCTTGGCGTTGGCCCCGTAGGCGTTGATGACCCCGCCGTTGACCACGGTGGGATCGAGGCCGCCGGCGTCGAGGACGGCGGCGATCAGGGAGGTGGTGGTGGTCTTGCCGTGCGTTCCCGCGACGGCCACCGAAAGGCGCGAGCGCATGAGTTCGGCCAGCATTTCGGCCCGCCGCACCAGGGGGATGCGCCGCGCCCTTCCGGCCGCCATCTCGACGTTGTCGGCCTTGACGGCGCTGGAAAAGACGATGGCGGCGGCGCCGTCGACGTGGGCGCCGTCGTGGCCGATGAACACCTTGGCCCCCAGCCTTTGCAACCGCTCGGTGTTCGCGCCGGCCTTGGCGTCGGAGCCCTGGACCTTGCAGCCCCGGCGCAGCATGATCTCGGCGATCCCGCTCATGCCGACGCCGCCGATGCCGACGAAATGAACAAGGCCGAAATCGAAAGGCGCGGGGCGGCGGTTCATGGCCCAAGCGTTAGCGGAAATGACGGCGCGGCGAAACGGCGGCGCCACGAAAATGCCGCTCGGCGTTCAAGGGCTTTTCACAATTTGTCCCGCGATCTTCCCTTGCCGGTTCAAGGCCTTTATGGCCTAGAACTGGATATCAAAATCATGTTGGGGAGTAACTATTGATGAAATCCTTAAACAGCAGAGGCCCGGAGAGGGATCGCGGTTCCAGATCGATCTGGCGCGCCTGCGTGACCACCGCCACCGCGGTCGCCCTCGGCGGCGCGGCGTTCGTCGCGAGCGCCTCGGCCACAATCGCGGACACGTCCCCCAAGGCCGCGCCCGTCAGCCATCCGTTCCTGGCGAAATCGGCCCGGAAGCCGATCTTCGCGACGATTCAGCATCCGGACATCAACGCGGCCGATCTGGACATCCAGGCCGCCGCCCACCGGACCATCCCATCCTGGAAAGCGAAGATCACCTCGCCGCTGCGAGCGGGCTACTATACGTACGACATGGTCGGCAGCAGCCCCTATGCGACGACGCCGTCGCGCACCACCATCGCCTACGTTCCGATCGTGGCGCGAATCCACTTCCACGACGGCACGGTCCTCGATCCGACCCAGCCGGGCAACTGCGATCCGGTCTCGCCGGCGACGCGTTTCTTCAACTCGCCCCTCTTCCAACCGGCGAGTTTCACCTCGAACGGCGTTGACGTCAGCACCGGCGTAAACGGCGGCACCCAATTCACCTCGGCGTTCCAGCGCGCCAACTTCTGGTCGAACGTGAGCGGAACCCAGTATGGCGTGGTTCTGCGGGCCGCGGCCAATCCGGTCGTCGTGGATGTCATAGCGCCGGCCCAAAGCTCGCAAGTGTTCAGCTTTCAGATCACCTGCACCAACGGCTCCATGCCGACGATCAATCTGGGCACGATGGACATCAACGCCTATGACTCGATCGTCCAGAATCTGATCGCCAAATACGCCCGTCCCGACCAGCTTCCGATCGTCCTGACTTACAACTTCGTGCAAACCTCCGGCGGTGGCTGCTGCATCATTGGTTACCACAACGCGATTCCGGTGGCCAGCGGCACTCAAACCTATGCGGTGGGCACTTACAACGATCCCGGCATCTTCACCGCGCCCATCCAAGACATCTACGCCTGGACGCACGAAATGTCGGAGTGGTTGGACGACCCGTTCGTTCAAGCGGCCGTAAGTGGCGGCAATCGGAACAACACCACCCCTGCGTGGGGTCATACGGGCCAAGTCAGTGGCTGTCAGACCAACCTGGAAACGGGTGACCCATTGACCGGCGTGGCCACATTCCAGATCCAAGGCAACGGCGGGTTCATCTACAGCTATCAAGACGAAACTTTCCACGACTGGTTCTATCGCACGCCGTCCACCGGAACGGGTGGCAAGTTCTCGTTCCAGGGCGTCTTCACCACCGACGCGGGTCACAGGTGCGTATAACCACGGCTTGACGTGGATTTCGCGGGGGCCGAACCTGCCCTCCGCAAGTTGATCCAAC
Source organism: Caulobacteraceae bacterium (assembly GCA_039936215.1). Lineage (GTDB taxonomy): Bacteria > Pseudomonadota > Alphaproteobacteria > Caulobacterales > Caulobacteraceae > Acaudatibacter. The sequence goes on from JBDTIW010000240.1 coordinate 3,364, forward strand.
TAGGGGTCTCGGGCGTCGACGACATGTCGGCGCCCACCCCTCCTTGAGACCCTCATCAATCCCGGCTTTGCCGCCTGCGAAGCCGAGACTTTTTTGAACGGCGCCGTGGAGGCGCCGAAGGGCCTCGCCATCAAGCCGCCCGATCGCATTCACGGAATTTTCACATCGCCGGCCAGATTTCAGGCCGGACTTCATAAGGCTGCGGCGTAGACATAGTTCTCATCTTCACCGAGCGCGGCCCGCCACGCTCGCGGCCGATCCCGCGATACCCGCGACGAGCCGCCGGGCTCGTCCCCCCTAAATATCGGGGATGGGCGCGCCGCAATTCTCGCCAAGCGAGAATGGTCCGGGCTTTCGAAAACTTGTCGGTTGACGAGGATGGCGAAATTAAGTCACACTCGCAGCCTCTTAGATCGCAATAGCAAGACAAAGGAAATTCTCATGAAC
>JBDTIW010000241.1:0-3467 GCA_039936215.1 Caulobacteraceae bacterium
GCCGTCTTCGAGCATGGTGGTGAGGCCGGCGGCGGCCTGGATGTCGCGCGCCTCGGCCCTGGCCAGCACCAGGCGCTCGGTCTCGGCGTCCACCACCAGCAATTCGAGGACAGCGATACGGCCCGAAAAGCCGCTTCCCCCGCAGATGTCGCACCCCACGGGCCGATAGAGGGTTTCGATATGGGTCAAGCCCTCGTCGGCGTCCAGCGCCGCCAGCATTTCGCGGGTCGGGGCGAAGGGCTCGCGACAGTGCGGGCAGAGCCGGCGGACCAGCCGCTGGGCGAGGACCGCGTTGAGCGTCGAGGTGATCAGGAAGGGCTCGACGCCCATGTCCAGCAATCGCGTCACCGCGGCGGCGGCGCTGTTGGTGTGCAGGGTCGAGAGGATGGTGTGGCCGGTGAGCGCCGCCTGGACGGCGACCTGGGCGGTCTCCAGGTCGCGGATTTCGCCGACCATCATCACGTCGGGATCCTGCCGCAGGAAGGAACGCAGCGCGGTGGCGAAGGAAAGGCCGATCTGGGCGCTCACCTGGGTCTGGTTGATTCCCGCCAGGCGGTATTCGATGGGGTCCTCGATGGTGAGGATCTTGCGCTCGGCGGTGTTGAGCACCGCCAGCGAGGCGTAGAGGGTGGTGGTCTTGCCGCTGCCGGTGGGGCCGGTGACCAGGACGATGCCGTGCGGCTGGCGCAGCACCCGCAGATAACGGGCCAGGCTCTCGCCGGTAAAGCCCAGGGTCTCGAAATCCAGCGCCAGGTTGGAGCGGTCGAGCAGGCGAAGCACGACGCTCTCGCCGTGGATGGTCGGGGCGGTGGCGACGCGCAGGTCGATGTCGTGGCCGCGCACCGCTAGGCGCAGGCGCCCGTCCTGCGGCAGGCGCCGCTCCGCGATATTCAGACCCGCCATGACTTTGATGCGCGAGACGAAGGCTGCCTTGAGGTGCGGCGGCAGGGGATCTTCGTCGCGCAGGGCGCCGTCGATGCGCAGGCGGATCTTCAGCACGTCCTCGGTGGGCTCGATATGGATGTCCGAGGCGTGCGCCTCGGCGGCGCGGCCGATCAGGGCGTTGACCGCGCGCACCACCGGCGCGTCGCTGGAAAGGTCCTTCAGCCGCTCGACATCCGCCTCGTCGGCCCCGCCCGCTTCACCGACCAGGGCCATGTCGTCCGGATAGAGCCGGTCGAGAGCCGCCTCCATGTCGCCCGACCGCGCCACCAGGGGCGCCACCGGCCGCTGCAGGGCGAAGGCCATGGCGTCTCTGGGATAGTCGGCCAGGGGATCGACGAAGGCGACCTCGAACCCACCGGCGGTTTCCCTAAGCGGCACGGCGCGGACGTCGCGCAGGAACCGCCCCGACAGCCGCTCGGCGGCCACCGGCTGGGCGGGAAAATCGGCCGGCCCGGCGATGCGCAGGCCGGCCGAGTCGGCGATCGCCGCCGCCAGGGCCCGCTCCGAGACCAAGCCCAGGCGGGTCAGCACGGTGTCGAGCGGCTCGCCGGTCTCCCCCTGCACGAGCTGCGCCCGCGCCAAGGTCTCGGCCGGCGCCAGGCGTCGTTCGACGACCAGGCGGCTCAAACTCGATGCGGGCGCGGGCAAGGCGGCCACCAGAGGCCCTCCAACAATGATCGACGCAACGCCTTCTAGCCGATGATCGCGGCGAGCGTTAGGCAAAGGACAGGCAAAGGAGAGGCTAAGGGGTAACGAAGCTCTCTCGGTCGGCGCTCCGGCGGAGAAATTGGAAATTGCATCCAAGTTGACGCTTATGGGCGGAGACATCCACCAGGTTGCTTCGCACCCGCTATCCTGCCTTGATTGCCAGCCCGGCGCGGAGCGCAAACGCCATGGTCGAAGGACCCGACACCATCCTCCCGTCCGACACGGTGAGGGTGCGGTTTGCGAGCCGCCCTACCAGTTGCCGACATCGGCCGCCGCGCCGGTCCCGCCCTCGGCATTGTCCGAGCCGAGGGTAAAGATATCGACCGCGCCGTGCTTGCCGGGGTTCTCATAGTGGTAGGGGTGGCCCCAGGCGTCCGGCGGCATGGGCTTAGTCAGATACGGGCCGTTCCAGCCGGCCGCGCTGGGCGGGGCCACGGTCAGGGCCGCCAAGCCCTCGGCCTGGGTGGGATAGCGACCGACATCGGCGCGAAACACCCCCAGGGCGTTTTCCGCCGACAGTATCTGGACCTTGGTGGACTGAGTGAGCGCGGTGTCGAGATTTTTCTGCACCTGCGGGGCGAAAGCGGCGAAGTAGGTCCCCACTACGCTAAAAAATACCAAGACCAATATGATGACCGTTATGATTTCCAACGGGAGCACGAAATTTTTCTTTTCTTTTCGTGCACCAACTTTACGCAGGCAAACCAGCACGAAAAGAAGAGGCCAAAGCAAGAAGGCGGCCACGGTCCAACCCGTTGTGTTGCGTCCCCTGCGCTCGGCGGCGAAATAGGCCGTTATGGCAGTCAATGCCGCCAAGCAGAGCCCGACAAAGATCGAAATCATAGTGTCCCTGACAATCGTTCAAGCGGCGCGGTGTGGAGTGAACCCCTAGAGTGAGACCCGATAATTGGGGACAGTGGGTTTGGCATGGAGTGCAAGGCTAGCTAGGCGCGCTGGCCCTCCTTTGCAATGCGGGCCTCGCCGTTAGGACTGGGCGCATGGACGAAAACTCCACGAGCCCCTGGGCCGCAATGCCGCCACGCTGGAGCGGACGCGCCGCCGGCTCAGGACAAGCCGTGTTTCGACGAGGCGCGTCTGTTTCGGCACGACCCGCCAGCATGGCCTCGACGGGGGTGAAAGACCAGCCGAACAGCGCGCCATAGAACCGTTGCGCGCGCTCGGGGTCGGCGGCATGGATCTCGAAGTGGATTGGGCGCGGCATGGGCGTCTCCATTGGCTGGGGAAACGGATCAAGCCACGGTCGCGCTTGGCGCACCAGTCCCGTCGCCGCCATGGCGTCGGGATCGGCAAGCTGTCACCCTGACACCCATGCCCGCCACGCCGGAATCAATCTTGGAGTCCGCCATCACCTGCCCGGAGTGCGGGACGGTGAAGACCGAAACCATGCCGACCAACGCTTGCCAGTTCTTCTATGACTGCACCGGCTGCGGCATCCTGCTGCGTCCAAAGCCGGGCGACTGCTGCGTCTTCTGCTCCTACGGAACCGTTCCCTGCCCGCCGATGCAGCGGGACGGCGCCGGTTCGCGGTGTCGTGACTGAAAATCACGCCCGTTCGAACACCGCCGCGATTCCCTGGCCGCCGCCGATGCACATGGTCTCCAGACCATAACGGCCGCCGCGCCGGTGAAGTTCGCGCAGCAGGTTGGCGAGAATCCGGCCGCCGGTCGCGCCGATGGGATGGCCGAGGGAAATTCCCGAGCCGTTGACGTTCAGCTTGTCCCGCTCGTCCCAGCCCCACCCTTTCAGCACCGCCAGCACCTGCGGGGCGAAGGCTTCATTGAGTTCCACTAGGT
>JBDTIW010000242.1:0-3345 GCA_039936215.1 Caulobacteraceae bacterium
GATAGGCGGTGTAGGTGAGGGCGGCGCCGTCGCGCGCGAAGGTTTCCTTGTTGGCGGCGCGATGGGCGGCGATGGCGCTGAAGTCGGCCTCGAAGACGGCGGTGACGTGAGGGGCGACGCTGAGCGACCGCGTCATGTGTTCGGCGATCTGGCGGCGCATGCGGTCGTGCGGGATGATTTGGGTCTCGCCGGCGGACCTGTCGCGAGGCCGGGCGATGTGGGCGGCCACGTCCTGGCGGGTCAGCCGCCCGCCCCGCCCGGTTCCCGCCAACCCTTTCGGATCGAGGCCGCTCTCGGTCAACAGTCTGCGTACGGACGGCGACAGTCGCGCTTCGTTTCCCAAGGCTGCTTGCGTGGGCGCCGGCGCCGGCGCGGGCTTTGCGGCGTTGGGCGACGCGGCCCGTTCGCCGGACGCCTCGCCCAGCCGGATCCGTCCGAGCACCGCCCCCAGCGTGGCCTCGGCGTCGGCCGGCAGAAGCAGCTCCACCAGCACCCCCGAGGCGGGCGAGGCGATCTCCACCGCGACCTTGTCGGTCTCCAGTTCCAGCAGCGGCTCGTTTTGCGCCACCCGCTCGCCGACCGCCTTGAACCAGGCCCGCACCACCGCCCTGGTGCCCTCCTGTTCGAGGGGGGCGAGGACATCGATGAGGGGCGCCTCGGTCACGGCGCCCTAGAACTCCACCATCTCGACGATCTTGGCCGCGATGACCTGCGCCGAGGGAACCACGGCGTCCAGGAGGGCCGGATTGTGGGGGCTGGGCACGTCGGGCATGGTCAGGCGGGCCACCGGGGCGTCCAGGTCGAGGAAGGCCTCGTCGGCGACCACGGCGGCGATCTCGGCCCCGAAACCGGCCGTGCGCAGGTCCTCGTGGACGATCAGGCACCGATGGGTGCGGCGCACCGAGGCCAGCACGGCGGCCTTGTCCCAAGGCATCAGGGTGCGAAGGTCGATCACCTCGGCCGAGCGGCCGGCCGCCCCGGCGCCTGCTTCGCACCGCTCGACCATGGCCCCCCAGGTGATGACCGTGATCTCGTCGCCGGCCAGGGTCGCGCGGGCTTGGCCGAAAGGGAGGGCGTAGGCGTCGCCGGGATAGGGGCGCCTGGCCCAGGCAGCGTCCAGCATGGCCCGGTGCTCCAGGAACATCACCGGATCGTCGCCGCGCAGGGCGGCGCGTAGCAGGCCCACCGCGTCTTCGGCGTTGGAGGGAACCGCGACCTTCCAGCCGGGGGCGTGGACGAACTGCACCTCGTTGGTCTGGCTGTGCCACGGGTCGCCACACTTGAAGAAGCCCACCGGCATACGCACCACCATGGGCGCCGCGAAGCGGTTGCGGGTGCGCCAGCGCAGGGTGCCGCAGTCGGCGATTTGTTCGGCGGCCGGGTCGGCGTATTTGCGGAACTGGATTTCCGGAACCGGCATCAGGCCGGCCAGCGCCATCCCCACCGCCCGGCCGATGATCCCCTCTTCGGAAAGGCTGGTGTCGAACACCCGGCCCGCGCCGAACCGCTCCTGCAGACCCAGGGTCACCGCGTGGACGCCGCCCTTGGGTCCCACGTCCTCGCCGAAGACGAGGAGGCGCGGATTGACCGACAGTTCGTGTTCGAGGGTGCGGCGGATGGCGGCAGCCATGTTGATCCGCTGGCCTTCCGGAACCGGCTCGGGCTCGCTGGGCGCCGGGTCGATCCCGGCTCCGCGCAACCCGCCCTGGCTCTGGACGGCGCCCGGCTCGGAAAAGACGAAGCGGGCGACGCCGGCGGGATCGGGCCCCGGTCTGGCCTCAGCGCCGGCGCGGGCGGTCTCCACGGCGCCGGCGGCCTCGGCGGCGATCTGGTCCCATTCGGCGTCCGTCATCAGCGACGGAACCAGATGGTCGCGCAGGCGGGGCAGGGGGTCGCGCGCCCATTCGGCCGCCACCGTTTCCGCCCCCTTGTAGGTCTGGGTGTCCTGGAAGCTGTGTCCTTCCAGGCGCGGCACGGTGAGGCGCAGCAGCACGGGAGCCCGCGCCTGCCGCGCGTGAGTGACCGCCTCGTCGATCAGCCGCGCCGCCTCGGCGGGATGGGTCCCGTCGCCCGAAAGGACGGTCAGGCCGCGAAAGCTGGCCAGATTGGCGGCGATGTCCGCCCCCGGCGTCTGGAGGCGCCCGGGGACCGAGATGCCCCAGCCGTTGTCCTCGATATAGAAGACCATCGGCAGGGCCAGGGTCGCGGCCATGGTCAGGGCCGACCAGAAGCCGTTGGTGGCCACCGAGGCGTCGCCGCCCAGCACCACGCCGATAGCCCGCGCATAGGCCGGATCGTTGAGGACCGTGCGGTGGTATTCCACCGCCTGCGCCCAGCCGGCCGTGGGGGTATATTGCGCCCCCACCCCCCCGCACATGGGAAGCGCCGAGGCCCCGCGCGGATTGGGAAAGTTGAACACCGCCCCGATGTCTCGCCCGTCCGAATAACCGCCGGCCCGCGCCATCGACGAGCCCAGCGCATCCTCGATCGGCACGCCGAGGGCCAGGAGCAGAGGGCGGGAGCGGTAGTAGCCGCAGGCGGCGTCGTTGGGATCGGTGAGGCGCGCGCCCAGCAGCACCTGCGCCATGTCGTGCCCCCGCGCCGAGAACTGATAGAGCACCTTCTTTTCCGGCACGAGCACGGTCTCTTCCAGCGCGTCCAGGGCGCGGGAGACGTGGACGAGATAGGCGATGTGGCGCCAGTCGATGGGGGGGCTATCGCTGAGTGCGGTGGGCGAGAGGGTTGACGATTCATGCATGGAGATGGTGGCCGGACGCCCCCTCCGTCACGGCGCGAGAAAGAGCGCCGCGCCACCTCCCCCGCCGCGCTTCGCTTGCAGGGGAGGATTGAAGGAAGGTTGCGCGTCTTAGATCCTCCCCCGTCCTCTTACGGGGGAGGGGGACCGCCCCCGGGTCGCGCGAAGCGCGCGCCCGAGGACAGGCTCTGCGGTGGAGGGGGCGTCCCGCGGCAACCAACTTCACCGTATCGCCTCCACCAGCCGCCCCAACAACCGGTCGTTGTCCGCCGGATGGCCGACGGTGATGCGCAGCCAGGCTTCGCCCCGCACCGGGATGGGCCGCACGATCAGGCCGGCCGCCAGCAGGCTATCGAACGCCTGTTCCAGCGGCGCGTCACAGCGCACGAACACGAAATTGGCCAGTGAGGGGGTGTGGACCAAGCCCGCCGCGTCGAGCGCCCGCTCGATCCGCTCCCGCTCAGCGGCGATTTGCCCCACCCCGGCCCGCAGATGATCCTGGTCGGCCAGGGCGGCGATGGCGGCGGCCTGGGAGGGGGCGGCGATGTTGAAGGCCGGGCGCAGGGCGTCGAGGACGCCGACCACCTCGG
>JBDTIW010000243.1:0-6169 GCA_039936215.1 Caulobacteraceae bacterium
ACCACATGCAGTGGTGGGGCTTTTCCTCGATTCTGCACGGCGAGCAGGGAGCGCTCAACCTGTCGGCCTCGCTGTGCCACGTGCTGCTCGACCAGGGGGCGCAGGAATACGCCGCCAACCAGACCCGAGAGGAAGCCCGCCACGTCACCGCCTTCGCCAAATACATCAAGGCCCGCTGGGGCCGGCCGACGCCGTGCGGGGAGGCGCTCAAGGCGCTCTTGATCGAGATCATCGAGGCGCCGGAGGTCTACAGGAAGATCGTCGGTATGCAGATGCTGGTCGAGGGCTTGGCCATGGGGGCCTTCGCCAACGGCTATCGCTACAACGCCGATCCCCTGGCGCGAAAACTGTTCCAGCTGGTGATGACCGACGAGGCCTTCCACCACAGGTTCGGCAAGATCTGGGCCGACCGCACCGTGCCGACGATGACCAAGGCCGAGCGCGACCTGGTGGAGGACTGGGCGGCCCACTGCTTCCGCGCCCTGCTGTTCAACCAGGCGGTCCCGGCCCAGCAGGCGGCGATCTACGCCGCCTTCGGCCTTGATCCGGCGCGGGTGGCCGAGGGCTTCGCGGACATGGCCGCCAAACGCGACCCCAACCGCAAGATGAAGGGCGAGACCAACGCCTTTCGGGTCATGATCAAGACCCTGCTTTCCGGCCACATCATCACCGACCGCACACGGAGCTTCTACGGCGCCTATGTGGACATGGACGAACTCCAGGCCGAGGGCGGGGCCATGCCCGGCGAAGCGATCGCCGAGGACGGGATCCGGTTCCTGCGGGGAATCAATTTCGAGGGGGCGGCGGGAGGCGGAACGAAATTGTCAGCCGGCCTTCACCCCGCCCTCGCCGCCCAGGGCGCCGGGTAGTCGTAGCGGGCGCAGTAGGTTTCGAGGCGGGTCTGGAGGTCGGGGTCGAGGCCGGCGTAGGCGCCTTGGGCCACTTCCGGCTTGTCGCGGCCGAACTTGCCCATGGAATTGTTGACCTTGCGCGCCTCGTCGGGCTCGGGGTCGGCTTCCGCCTCCCGCGCGACGGCGACCGGGGCGTCCTGCGCCCCGTGCGCGGTGGCCAGGATGCCGGCGCGGGCCACATAGTCGCGCACCGGGCCTTCCGCGTCCTCGACCTTGAAGGTGGCCTCGGGGTTCAGCGCCTCGACCATGTCGTACCAGAAGACCAGGGAGGCCACGGCGCGGTCGAGGGCGCTTCGCCAGTCGGCCAGGTCGACGCCGCACGCGCGCAGGATGTGCAGGCGCCGATAGTTGAAGGAGACGGCCCGGCCGTTCTCCATCATGATGGAGGGAATGGCGTCGGCGGGATCGCGGACATGGGCCACAGTGTGGGCGAAATCCACGCCATGGGTGGTGTCGCCGTAGGGGACGTGATGGTCGTCGGCGACGCTCATCCAGTTGGAGATGCCGTCGCGCAGCAGCTTTTCGTGGCCGATCTCCAGGCCCATCTCCATGAACAGGGTGGCCATATAGGCCGAGGCGCAGCGGGGATGGCCGACGACGCGCAAAAGCCGCTGCTCGCGGGGCGCGCCGGCCGCCGCCTCGACGTCCGCCACGCTCGCCACATTGTAGCGGCAGTCCGCCGACGAGCGGGCGACGGCGGCGTGGCCGGTCATGCGGCCGGCTTCCTTGCGCAGCGGCAAGATCCCCTCGCCGATCAGCTTGTTGGGCAGGCCGACGTCGGCATATTGTTCGAGCCGGTAGCGGCGGGTCGCGAAGCCCATCCAATAGTCGGCCAGGCTGCCGATATCGATGGCGACGCCGCCCCGCTCGCGGACGATCTCGCAGTAGATCTTGCCGAGGAACCCTGCCGCCACCAGGAAGACCTCGCCGGGGGCGGGGTCGATGGCCGCGCACAGATCCTCGTGCCGGTCGAGCAGGGTCTCGGTCGGGGCCGGCTCGCCGCCGCCCTCCTCGAACAGGGCGCTGTACTGATGCTCGCCCGGAATGTGGATGGCTTGCCGCGTCTGCATGGCGAAGCTTTCCCAAAGAAAGGCCCGCATGTCGTGACAGGAGATGTAGGACACCGAGGGGACGGCCGCGAAGATCTCCGGCCACAGATCCCATTTGTGCAGATCGTTGGGAAAGTGCATCGAGGTGATCAGGTCGCCGCGATATTTCATCGACGCGCAATAGGCCACGCCATTCAGAATGCCCCGGTGGGCGAAGGTGTATTTCGGCCGCGCCATCTCGGCCAGGAACCGCCATGGCGGGATCACGGCCAGGACGGTGCTGTTGTGGACCGCCCGTTCGAAATGGCTTTCGATGGCGTTCAGACGCGCGCCGTCCATGCGGGTGGTGCCCCACCAGATCTCCTGGATCGCCGCCCGGTCGATGTCCCGATGGGCCAGGGTCGAGGGGTGGCCGGTCAGGAAGTGGGCGTCGCCGTCGCCGATCCGGAGCACCGAGGTCGCCTGTTTGCGGTCGATGCGCTCGACCAGGGCGCGGACCAGGACCGCCGCGTCGGCATAGGATTCGCGGGTGAAGATGCGGGCCGGACAGCGCTTCTTCTGGAGGGAGGCGATCAGGCGCAGGCACTCCGACATGCCATAGTAGCCGGCGGCCCCGCCGCCTTCGCCGGTCGAACAGTATCGGGTGATCCGCCGGACGCCGTCGCGGGTCTTCTTCAGCGTCTGATCGAACGCGTGAGGCTCCGCCGGCGTCATGGCGGCGTCGGCGAGAAGCCGTCGGTCCCTCAAGGGGGCGAGCATCAGATCGATCTGGGCGGCGACCACCGGAGGGCCGTTGGCCGACACGTCGGCCAGCAGGTCCACCTGGTCTTCGCTCAGCGGCGCCTCGCCCAGGGAGGCGAAGAACTTGGCCTGCCGTTCGTTGTTGCCGGTCTCCAGATTGAAGGCGAGCAGATGCGGCAGATCCCGCATGTCCCAGGACCGCGGCTCGGCGACGCTCATGGCGGCCAGGAAGCTTTCGGGACGGAACTGCGCCTTCATGCGCTCGCGGACCATGCTCCGCTCGTCGAAGTCGCCAAGCAGGGTGAGCACGCTGAGGTGCTGGCGCCAGAGGTGGAGGGCGGAGGGAAACAGGCCGCGCGCCCGGCGCACGATCCGGTCGGCCAGGCGATACTCGCCGGCCCGCACCGCCAGCTTGCTGGCCATGAGCGCGTGGTTGGGCATGAGGGCGCGCCGGGACAGCAGTTCGACCAGGGGCGCGATGGTCGGCCAGTTGAAAAGACAATGGAAATGGTGGGACAGCACCGCCGGCGCCGCCTGACAGAACAGCGTATCGAAGTCCCCGGCCGCCGACCATTCCACCACCTGGCCGAGCAACCCGTCCAGCACGTCCTGGTCGCGCGCTCGCGAGGCGTGCCGCGCCAAGGCCCGGTAATATTCGGGGCCGGGTATCTTCTCCTTCACGGCCAACACCTCGGCCAGGGCCTGATCGTGCTCGGGCGAGGCGACCCAATAGGCCAGGCGGGCGCGGATCAGGTTTGCCGTCTGGTCGGCCGATTCCAGCTCGCGCAGAAACTCCCCGCACTCTTCCAGCTTTCCCAAGGCGGCCAGGCTCTGGGCGACGATCAGGGCTCCGAAATCGCGGCCCTGGCTCCATGCCTTGGCCCCGATGGCCAGGGCGGCGTCGTAGTCGCCCAGGCGGGCCACGGCCTGAGCCTCCCGCCGCATCCATTCGTGCTGATTGGGAAAGGCCTCGCAGCGGGCGCGGGCCAGGGCGAGGGCGTCGTCGACCAGCTCAAGTTCCAGGCGGGCCTGAAAGGCGATGCGCGCCGCCGCCTTGGGCAGTTGCACGAGGCCGGCCTTGCCGGATTCCAGCCTGTATTCGTCCTCGGCCTTCAGGGCGGCCATCCAGTCCTGCGCCGCGCCGGCGATGAGGAAGGCCCTCAGCGTGTCGCGGGCGGTCAGTTCCTGGTACTGGTCGAACGCCCCTCTCGCGGTGATCCAGTCGAACCGCTCGACGGCGGACCGGATGCAATTGAACAGCGGCCGGGGATAGGTGGGGCGGGGCGGGGCCGCCGTCTCCAGGGACGCCCAATCGTCGTTGGCCGCCCGACCGCCAAGGACATCGGCTTCCGACAATTCCGCAAGCTTCCGGACCATGGCTCCGCCCCCCAAGATGGCGAGCGCGGCGGCGGAATCGTTACTATGCGGCGCCCCCGCGCACCCGAGTTTCCGAGGCGCCGCAGCGGCGCCTCGGAACCTATCGAAGGTTAGTTATGAATCTTGGCGAGGGTCTCGTCCTTGTTTTTCAGCCACGCGGCGTATTCGGGCTTTTTGCTATGGGGATTGGTGGCGTAGTCGACATCGCGCAGGACGTCCAAAACCTCGCCGATCGAATAGGGGCGGCCGGCGGCGGCGACGATCGCCGCCGTCAGCACGGAAGCCCGGATCGATTTCGCGCTGGTCAGCAGCTTCTGAAGCGAAGCGCCCATTTCGGACTGGGAGTCGGTGTCGTTCTCGGCCATGGCGGCCTCCTCTGCAAAAAGTGAAGGCCCGCGGCGGAACTTTCGGCGCGGGCCGGCTTCAAGTCACGCGATGACGCCCGCCGAAATGCGCTTGCCCCACCAGCCAAGCTTATTAGAAGATGTTTCCAGCCGGTGGCAAGCCGTTTTTGGGTGGGCGGAAGACGGGCCTCTGTAGCCGTCAGGGCGGGATCGTCCGAAGGCGGAGCGTGTGGACGCCGGGGTGGCCGCCGGATCTTGCCGCTGTTGGCCTTCTGGCCCTTGCGGGGAGGGGGTTGAGAATTGCCGACACGCCTAACACCCCGGCGGCGCGGCCTCGGGGGGGCGCGGTGAAAGCGGGCGGGGCGCGGCGACGAAGCGTTTGAAGGCGGCGCCGTTGGGGCGCAGGGAGCCGTCGGGGTTGGTCAGGGCGGTGACGCCGCCCTTGGTGTCGAAATTCCACCACAGCAGGCTGGGCGGATCAAGGGTCAAGGCGGCCGACAGCAGGGCGGTGACGCGGGCGGGATCCTGATCGTAGGTCCCCATTTCACCGAGCACGGCCGGCTTGCCCACCTGCCGCGACAGGTCGCCCACCACCTGAACCATCGCCCAGGGATCGACCTGGTACCAATGAATGTTCAGGTAATCGACGCCGTTGGTCCTGTCGTCGGCGATCATGGCGCGAACCTTCTCGATCGACCGGAACACGAAGCTGGTCGGCTTGAAATCGCGGGCGCCGGACCCGCAACGGGTCGGCAACATGTCGTAGGCAATGCCGGTGCGCGCGTTGCCCTTGAAGGCGACGGCCGCGAAGGCGTCGGCGCGCTTCCGGTTTTCCGCGGTGTTGGGCGCAAAACCGCCGGGCAGGTAGAACAGGGACGCCCAGTGATAATACATGGCGCCGGGCGTCGTCAGGCCGCCGTCGGCGACCTTGTAGCCCATGGCGTGCAGCACGCCGACCGCGTCGCGGAGCTTGCGGAAATACTGCGGCAGGGTCGATGAATCGTGGTTGTTGTTCACCGAATCCTCTTCGCTTTCGATGGCGAAGTAGTCGATGGAAACGCCGGTGCGCGCATAGGCCTGGGCGGTGAGGGCGACCTCCCGGCCGTAGTCGCGGTCGCTGGCCATCGGGCACGAGCCGGTGATGAAGGCGGTGCAGGAATTGCGCAGCATTATGTACACATGCAGACCCGCCGCCTTGGACGCGGCGGCGATCGGCAGCAGGTCGGCGATCGAATAGACGTTCTGGTTCGCGCCCGCCGAGAGGGTGACGGTGTCGCCGGCCACCGAGGCGACCTTGGCTCCGGCGGGGAGAACCGGGGAAGATACCGGGTCGCCGACCACAAATCCTTTCGCACTCGCAAGGGGGATCGCGGTAGCGCCCGCCGCCACGGCCGGAAGCCCCTTTGGCGCGGATGCGTAGGACCAGGCGCCGGTGGCCGTATCGGTGAACGGAACGATGAGCGGCGTCGAGATCCGCTGCAGTCTCGCCCCCACCGCCAGGGTGGACGCCGTGGGCCCGTAGGGGTTGGACTGGCCCATGGCCCCGAACGTGGTGGCGCCGGCCACGCCCGCCGGCGCGCAAGCTGTCAGAGCGAGGGCGACGGCGATCAGCCAGGGTGACCGGCCGCTCGGGCCTTGGGTTGGCGCCGTGGTCGTCATGATCGAGCCTCAATAATCGTAGTTGAACAACGCGAACTCCTCGCTGCACCGCTCCCGCACGATCAGCTTCTGCGCCCTGTTCAGTATC
>JBDTIW010000244.1:0-3210 GCA_039936215.1 Caulobacteraceae bacterium
ACCCGCTCTCGAAGATCAAGGGAATACGGCTTCATTCATGCCAGCCTCCGCCTAGCCAGCCACTTGAATCTGACTCGCCCCCTCACCGAAATCCCAAGCGATTCAATCTTTCGTGATCGCGCTCTAGTGTTCGTCCGTTTCTCCAAGCCGAAGGCCAAGATCCTCTATGCCGACAACGCCGTGATCACCCGCCACAACGGCCGCCCGACCCTGATGGTCCGCATCGGCAACGGGCGCACCGAGTTGTTGACCGACCTCAAGGTGCAGTTGAACATCCTGCTTCACGAAACCAGCCGCGAGGGCCGGACCTATCGCCGGGTTCACGAGTTGCGGCTGGTTCGCGGCGGCCTGCCGATATTCCCCCTCACCCATACCCTGATGCATGACATTGATGAGCGAAGTCCCCTGGCCGGCCTGGACGGCGCCGGTCTGGCCGCCACGGACGCCAGGCTGCTGCTCACCCTCGAGGCCCGCGACCCCGGTCTGGCGGCCATGGTCTACGATCTGCGAACCTACGCCGCCGCCCAGATTTGCTTTGGCATGCACTACAGCGACACCGTTTCGGAAGAAGAAGACGGGCGAATTCTGGTCGATCTGCGCCGCATCAGCATCATTGAACCCGACGATCCGGCGGCGGAGGATTGAAGTGAACTAAAACCCAGCCAACGCCGCGTCGAACTGGGCTTCCAGCCAGGGATTGACGCCCCGGCAGCGGGCGACGACCTGGGCGGCCCACGTCGCATACTCGGCCTTGCGCTCCGCCGGCCACCCCACCGGGGGACTGTTGGCCAGGGCGCGCAGGTTGGAGGTCTTGTCGGCGATCTTGATGATCTTGGCGCCGGACGAACCGTGGCCGGCATGTTCGATCTGCAGCCGCTTGCGCTCGGCCTTGTCCAGCGATTTGTCGTCGGTGACCTCGGCCACCAAGCTCGCCACGCGCGGCCCAAATAGCGCGGTCAGTTCCTCCGTCGTGGTTGGCGTGTCCTCGACGGTGTCGTGCAGGATCGCGGCGATCATCAGGCCCACGTCCGAGCCGCCGGTCGCTTCGGCCACGAGTTGCGCCACCTCGGTAAGATGATTGATGTAGGGCTCGCCCGCGTGGCCCTTGCGTTTTTGGCAGGCGTGCCTGGCCGCCGCGAAATTATAGGCTCGGGTCAGATTGACGATTTCGTCCACGCCGCGTCTCCGTTTCACCGGCCTAACGCGCGGCAACCTCGAATCGCTGCTAAATGCGGCCATGCCCAAGGCCGCGCAAGCCACCCTGTTCGACGACGCCCTGGCGCCGGCTCACCCTACCTCGGCCTATTCGGCCAAGGATATCGAGGTGCTGGAGGGGCTGGAGCCGGTCCGCAAGCGGCCGGGGATGTATATCGGCGGGGTCGACGAGCGGGCTCTCCACCATCTGTTCGCCGAGGTGCTGGATAATTCCATGGACGAGGCGGTGGCCGGCCACGCCAAGGTCATCGAGGTGTCCCTGGACGCCGAGGGCGCCCTGACGGTCAAGGACGACGGGCGCGGGATGCCGGTCGATCCGCACCCCAAGTTCCCCGGCAAGTCGGCCCTCGAAGTGATCATGACCGTCCTCCACTCGGGGGGGAAGTTCTCAGGCAAGGCCTACGAGACCTCCGGCGGCCTGCACGGGGTCGGCGTCTCGGTGGTCAACGCCCTTTCCGAGCGGGTGGAGATCGTCGTCTGGAAGGACGGCTTCGAGTGGCGCCAAGTGTTCTCGCGCGGCAAGCCGACCTCGAAACTGGAACGGATCGGGCCCAGCCGCCGGCACGGCACCGAGCTCACCTTCACCCCCGACCCGGTGATCTTCGGCCAGGATGTCGCCTTCCGCCCGGCCCGCCTCTACCGCATGGCCCGCTCCAAGGCCTATCTGTTCCGGGGGGTCGAGATCCGCTGGCGCTGCTCACCAGAGCGGCTTTCCGACCAGACGCCAGCCGAGGCGAACTTTCGCTTCCCCGGCGGCCTGGCCGACTTTCTGGCCGAGAATACCCAAGGCCTTGAGACCGTCACCCCGGAGCCCTTCGCCGGCCGCATCGAGCGCCAGGGGGAGGCCGGGGCGGTAGAATGGGCGGTGGCCTGGACGGGGGGCGGCTTTGGAGACGCCGACGGCTTCATGCGCTCCTACTGCAACACCGTGCCGACGCCGGAGGGCGGAACCCACGAAGCGGGTCTTAGGGCGGTGCTGACGCGGGGGCTGAAGGCGTATGCCGAGTTGACCAACGAGAAGCGCGCCGCCGTCATCACCGCCGACGATGTCCTCGCCCAGGCCGGCGCCCTGATCAGCGTCTTCGTGAGGAACCCCGAATTCCAGGGCCAGACCAAGGAGCGGCTGTCGTCCATCGACGCCCAACGCCTCGTGGAAGGCGCCCTGCGCGATCCTTTCGACCATTGGCTCACCGCCCAGCCCAAGGCGGCCAGCGCGCTGCTGGCCTTCGTCATTGACCGCGCCGAAGAGCGGCTCAAGCGGCGCAAGGACCGCGAGGTCGCCCGCGCTTCGGCCACCCGCAAGCTGCGCCTGCCCGGCAAGCTCGCCGACTGTTCGGGCCAGGCGGCCGACGGGACCGAGCTGTTCATCGTCGAGGGCGACAGCGCCGGCGGCTCGGCCAAGCAGGCGCGCGACCGGCGCACCCAGGCCATCCTGCCTTTGCGCGGCAAGATCCTCAACGTCGCCTCGGCCACCGCCGACAAGACCGGCGGCAACAAGGAGTTGGCCGATCTGATGCTGGCCCTCGGCGTCGGCGCGGGCGCCCGCTATCGCGACGAGGACCTGCGCTACGAGCGCATCGTGATCATGACCGACGCCGACGTGGACGGCGCTCACATCGCCTCCCTGCTCATCACCTTCTTCTACCGCACCATGCCGGACCTGATCCGCGCCGGGCGGCTCTATCTGGCCCTGCCGCCCCTCTATCGCCTGAGCCACGCCGGCAAGACCACCTACGCCCGCGACGACGCCCACCGCGACGAACTCCTGGCCACCACCTTCAAGGGCAAGAAGCCGGAGATCGGCCGCTTCAAGGGCCTGGGCGAGATGATGCCCGCCCAGCTCAAGGAAACCACCATGGATCCCCGGACCCGCACCCTGGCCAGGGTCAGCCTGCCCCGCGCCGAGGAGCCGGTCGAAGCCCTGGTCGAAACGCTGATGGGCCGGAGGCCGGAACTGCGGTTCCGATTCATCCAGGAGAATGCCGAATTCGCGGC
>JBDTIW010000245.1:0-11998 GCA_039936215.1 Caulobacteraceae bacterium
CAACTTCGCGGTTCAGAACGCAGATTTCCTGCTGGTGCTCGGCTGCCGCCTCAACATCCGCCAGATCAGCTATAATTGGGATTCCTTCGCCAGAGCCGCCTTCAAGGTGATGGTCGATATCGACAAGGCCGAACTCGCCAAACCGACCCTCTCCATCGACCTGCCCCTGCATGCCGACCTGAAGGCCTTCCTTACCGTGATGGAAGAGGAATTGGCCGGCCACGAGCCCGCCGCCGAACACGGCGACTATCTGGCTTGGTGCAGGGCGCGGGTGGAGCGCTACCCCACCGTCCCGCCGGAATATTGGCACGGCGCCAAGGGGGTGAACCCCTATTGCTTCGGCGAGGCTCTCTTCACGGCGCTGGAGGCCAGCGACGTGGTGGTGACCGGCGATGGAACCGCCTGCGTGGTGACCTTCCAGTCAGCCAATCTCAAGGCCGGCCAGCGCCTGTTCTCCAATTCCGGTTCGGCCTCCATGGGCTACGACCTCCCCGCCGCCATCGGCGCCTTCCACGCCAATCCCAGCGCTAAGCGGATCGTCTGCATCGCCGGCGACGGCAGCCTGATGATGAATCTCCAGGAGCTGCAGACCATCGCCGGCCCCCGCCTGCCCATCAAGCTCTTCGTCCTCAACAACGACGGCTATCATTCCATCCGCCAGACCCAGCAGAACTACTTCCCCGACAACATCGTCGGCTGTGGGCCTGAGAGCGGAGTCACCTTCCCCGATTTTCAGAAGCTGGGCGCGGCGTTCGGCTTTGCCGTTCGGCGCATTGGCTCCCATGCGGCCCTCGCCGCCGGGATCGCCGCCACCCTGGAGGGTGAAGGATCTCAACTCTGCGAAGTAATGCTCGACAAGTCCCAGGCCTTCGCCCCCAAATTGAGTTCCCGCAGGCTGGAGGATGGCCGCATGGTCACCTCGGCCTTGGAGGACTTGGCGCCCTTCCTCAGCCGCGAGGAGTTCGCTGAAAACATGCTGATTCCGCTGATCGACGCCTGAAATCGATCGAATCCACGATCCCCGCTACAGTCTGGCCAACAGGATTTCGGCGACTTCGCGGGCGCCGTCGGCGCGGGGCGGTGGTGACGATGGCCGATTCATGACGGCTTCCGCGGCTTCCAAGAATGTTCCCGTCCTAAGCGCGCGCTCCTCGATGCGCGCCCCGCGGCCATGCTCGCTTACCCACGCGACCTCCGCCTCGGTCTCCGGCCAGCGGTCCCTTGGCACATAGAGCAGCGGCTTGCCGTTGCAGACGCCCTCGGTGACGAGGCCGTAGCCGGGCTTGATCGCCAGCACATCGGCTGATGCAAGAACGTCGATAAACGGCATGCCGAGCTCGGACCAGGACGTGACGTCGGGGCGCCCCGGCTGCTCGCCGTCGCCGACGATCACGCGCCATCGGGCCAATCTGGGCCAGGCCGAAAAGTCGATCGGGGTCGCCACCCCGCCCAGGGACAGAAGCGCGAGGCGCGTCCCAGGCGTCAGAGACAGGGTCTGGATGATCTCGGAGCGGCGGTTCTGGCCAAGCCGCGCGACCGGGCCGACGGCGAGTCCATTGCGGATGCTGGGCATGGGCATCGACGGCTGTGGCTGGAGGAAGAGGTCGGCGGCGGCGTAGGCGTCGATCATCCGGCCCCTGATCGCCGCCGAGCCGGGCAGACCCCCGCAATAGGCCCAGAAGACGTCCGCCCAGTTCAAGGACGAATAGGCGACCCGGTCCAGCCCTATGCCGCGCGCCGCCGCGAGCGAAAGGTATGAGATGTTGGAGACGAGCAGGTCGGCGTCCAGGTCTTTCAATTCTCCCGCCGTCCTGGCGACGAGCCCCGGCCAGTCGTTGTGCCAGGCGGTGTAGCGGTCGAGACTTTTCTGTTCATCCACATGCAGACCGTCGGTCATCGCCATGCCGAAATCGTGAAAGCCCCGGTAGTCGAACGGCACGTCCAGGCGGGCGCGCAGCCACCGTTCCGGCAAGCTGGACCTCACCGTCAAGCGCACGCCCGGCAAAAGTTGCGTCAAGGCCTCGCCCACCGGCAGGGTCATGGCCGCGTGACCATAGCCATGGCCGCTTATGTCGATGACGATATGCGGCGGCACGCCTGTGCTCCCTCGGCGAGGGTGAGGCTCTTAACCGTTCCTCCTTGGCCGGGCAACGGCGGCGGGTTGGGTCGGCGAAAAGGAGACCGAAACCTGGACGCGCGGCCCCTTTTACGGGGGGCCGATCGCTTGCGTCGGCGCCTGCCAGCGTATAGCAAGACCCGCCCACAAAGGGCGCAATCGGCGAGGCGCGACGGCGTGGAGGTTTCCATCATTGGAACGGGCTATGTTGGCCTGGTCACCGGAGCCTGCCTCGCCGCCGTCGGTCATGGCGTGACCTGCGTGGACCATGTCGCGGCGCGCGTGGAGACGATTTCGCGAGGCCGGACCCCCTTCTTCGAGCCAGGACTTCAGGATTTGGTGGCGCGAACCGTGGCGGCGGGCCGGCTGTCGGCCACCGCCGACCTTATCGGCGCGGTGCGGGCGAGCGAGGTCACCCTGATCGCGGTGGGGACCCCGGACAACGCAGGCGAGATCGACCTTTCCCAGATCGAGGCCGCGGCCCGCGCCGTCGGCGCGGCCATCGTCGAAAAGGACGCCTATCACGTGGTGGCCGTAAAGAGCACCGTGACGCCGGGAACCACCGAAGGGATCGTCCGCCGCCGTCTGGAGGAAGCCTCGGGCAAGCGGGCCGGCGAGGATTTCGGCCTGTGCATGAATCCGGAATTCCTGCGCGAGGGAAGCGCCGTCGAGGACTTCATGCACCCCGACCGCATCGTGGTGGGGGCCTTCGACGCGCGCGCGGCGGAGGTGTTCGCGCGGCTGTACGCGATGTTCGATTGCCCCAAGCCAGTCGTCTCGCTCACCAACGCCGAGTTCGTCAAATACGCCTCGAACGCTTTTCTGGCCACGACCATCTCCTTCGCCAACGAACTGGCGGGCCTGTGCGAAGCGACGCCGGGCGCCGACGCCGAGGTGGTGTTGGACGGCCTGCATCTGGACAAGCGCCTCTCCCCGGTTCTGGACGGAATCCGGGTCCAGCCCGGAATCCTCCACTACCTTCGGCCCAGCAGCGGCTTTGGCGGAAGTTGCTTTCCCAAGGACCTCACCGCCCTGCGCGCTTTCGCCCGCGAGCGGCGCCTACCCACCCCCCTCATCGACGCCGTCGACCAGGTCAACGCGGCGCGCAACGAGGCGGTCCTGGCCATGGCGGAAGCGCGGATTGGCCCCCTGGCCGACCGCCAGGTCGCCGTGCTCGGCTTGGCCTTCAAGGCCGGCACCGACGATCTGCGCCATTCTCCCGCCATCGAGCTTGTCCTGGGCCTGCTGGCGCGTGGCGCCCACGTGGCCGTGTACGATCCCGTGGCCACCGATCTGGCCCGGCCCGTCCTGGGCGAGAAGGTCGTCTATGCCGATACGGCTATGACGGCGATCGAGGGGGCCGATGTGGTCGTCATCGGGGCGGCGTGGCCGCAGTGGCGCGATCTCGATTGGGCCAAGGCCATGACGGTCATGCGCGGCGCCGTCGTCTTCGACGCTCGCAATTCCCTTCGCGACTTCCCGCTGCCGGACGGCTTGACGCGGCTGGGCATCGGGGCCGGCCGGCGGGCGATATCCGCTTGACGTTTCATCGCCGCCCCGGCTCCTCTTTTTCAACCCTCCAGGACTGAGCGCCCATGCCTTTCTCGAAAGTGGTGGACGAGGACTTGGGCGCGCTCCTTCACGATCTGGGGGACGAGCTGGCCAAGTTCGCCGGCGCCACTGTCCTGATCACCGGCGCGGCCGGGTTCTTGATGAGCTATCTGGTCGATGTGTTGATGGGCTGGAACCGGGCCGGCCATGGCGAGCCGTGCCGGGTCCTGGCCCTCGATAATTTCAAGACCGGTCTGCCGGGTCGCCTGGCCCATCTGGACGGTGCGTCCCACATGCGCCTGATCACCCACGACATCTCCCAGCCCCTGGCCATCGACGAGCCGATCAACTGGATCGTCCATGGAGCCTCCATCGCCTCGCCCATGGTGTATCGCCAGTTTCCCCTGGAGACCCTGGACGCCAACGTGGGCGGGACCCGTCTGCTACTGGAACTGGCCCGCCGCAATCCCATGCGCGGGATGGTCGTCATGAGCACCAGCGAAATCTATGGCGACCCCGATCCCGCCTTCATCCCGACGCCCGAGGACTACCGCGGTTTTGTCTCCTGCACGGGACCTCGGGCCTGCTACGACGAGGGCAAGCGGGTGGCCGAGACCTACGCCATGGTCTATTTTCGCGCCCACGGGGTTCCGGTCAAGCTCGTCCGTCCGTTCAATGTCTATGGACCGGGACTGCGCCTCGACGACCGGCGGGTCCTGCCCGACTTCATGACCCAGGTGATGAACGACGAGCCCATAGTCCTGCTCAGCGACGGGCGCCCGACGCGGGCCTTCTGCTACATCACCGACGCCGCGGCCCTGATGATCCGCATCCTGTTGGCGCACGCGCCGGGCGAGGCCTTCAACGTCGGCAATGACGAGCGGGAGATTTCCATGCTTGAGTTGGCCCGCCTTACCGCAAAGGTCGGCGCCGAGGTCCTGGGCCGCGCCCCGATCGGCGTCGAGGCGAAGGTCAGCGAGGACCGCGACTATCTGACCGACAACCCCCAGCGCCGGCTCGCCGATCTGGCCAAGGCGAGGCGCTATTTTCCGGCCTGGTCACCCAAGGTGAAGCTCGAGGAGGGCTTGGCCCGCACTTTCCGCCATCACGCCGAGAAGGCCGCGTCGGCGTGACGGCCCGCCCCGAGCCGCTTCAAATTTCAACTTAAAGTTCGACCCCCCACCGGTCGATCTCACGGAGGTCTTCAAATGCGCGTACCCTATGCCCTGAGTGTCAGCGGCGAGGAAGAAATCGAGGCGGTGACGCGGGTCCTGCGCAGCGGGACGCTGCCGGGCGCCAACGTGCGGGCGTTCGAGGCCAAACTCGCGCCCCTGTTCGGCAAGAGCCGGGCGGTTATGTGCAACTCTGGCTCGTCGGCCCTGACCCTAGGCTTGGGGGCCTTCGAACTGCCGGCCGGATCAGAGGTGATCACTCCGGCCCTGACCTTCTCGACCACCGTCGCCACCCAGGTGCAGGCCGGCCTCATCCCCGCCTTCGTAGATGTCGATCCGGCGACCTTCAACATCCTTGAGGGCAAGGTCGAGGAGATGATCAACCCGGCCACGCGGGCCATCGTCTGCCCCAATCTGATGGGCAATATTCCTGACTGGGACGCGTTGCGGGCCATCGCCGACAAGCACGGCCTTCTGGTGCTCGAAGACAGCGCCGACACCCTGGACTCCAAGCTGCACGGCCGGCCTACCGGCGAGCGGGCCGACATCTGCACGACCAGCTTCTACGGCGCGCACATCATCAACTGCGCCGGCAATGGCGGGCTGCTGGCCATGAACGACGAAACGTTCGAGAGCCGGGCGCGAGTGCTGCGCGGCTGGGGCCGGCGCTCGTCCATCTTCGCCGAATCGGAAAGCGTCAACGCCCGTTTCGGCATCGAGATCGACGGCATCGCCTACGACGCCAAATACGTTTTCGACAAGGTCGGCTACAATTTCGAACCTTCCGAACTGGGGGCCGCGTTCGGGCTCGAACAGTTCAAGCGCCTGCCCGGCTTCCTCAAATCGCGCCAGGCCACCTTCGAGCGGCACAAGGCCTTCTTCGCCAGGCACGAGGAGTTTTTCATCCTGCCCACCGTGATACCGGGGGCCGACGTCACCTGGTACGCTTTCGCCCTGACGGTGCGCGACGGCGCGCCCTTCAGCCGCAACGACATGCAGATATTCTTCGAGCAGCGGGGCATCCAGACCCGCCCGGTGTTCACCGGCAATATCCTGCGCCAACCCGGCTTCAAAGCCATCGCCCGCCGCGAGGCGATCGGCGGCTATCCGGGCGCCGACCTGGTCACCCGCGGCGGCTTCGTGATCGGCTGCCACCAGGGCCTGAGCGAGGAACAACTGGCCCACGTCTACCAGACGGCGGAGGATTTCCTGAAGTCGAAGGTGGGATGAACCTCGTGACGGTGGAAGCCTGCATCGTCTGTGGAGGCGCGCGGCTGGTGAAGCTCACTTCGGCGGTGGGGGAGCGGGCCTATTGCCTGGCCTGCTTTCACGGCTGGCGAACCGACCGGCCGAAATACGCCTATTCCAACACCGCCATGTGCTCCCTGGGAACCTCGCGCGAAAGGCTCGAAGCCCAGATTCGCTTCTTCGCGCCGTTCGCGTGTCGCGACGCCACCGTCCTGGAAATTGGCTGCGCCACGGGAGAACTGGCGGCGGCCACGCGGCGGGTCCTGGGCGTGGCCCGCTACGAAGCGATCGAGCTGTCGCCGGCGGCGGACAAGGCCGAGGCGCATGTCGATCGGCTGTACCGAGCTCCGTTGCGGGCGTTGCTGGACGGGGGCGAGATCGAGGGGAGATTCGATCTGATCCTCATGTCGCACGTCCTGGAACACATCGACGATCCGGCGGCGGAGTTGCGGGCCATGGAACAGCTCCTGAACCCTGGTGGCGCTATCTTTCTCGAGGTTCCCAACGGGGCTGGTCATCGGTGGCTTCCGATCGACGACAACCGCTCCCACCTGCATTTCTTTTCCGCCACATCTCTGTTGCGGACGCTGGCGGGGCAAGGGCTGGAGGCCGTCGCCGTCGCCACCGATGTTCGCCTCGACGCGCGCTACGCCGATTCCCTTCAGGTCATGGCGCGCCCCTTCCATCCCCCCACCTGGTCGCGAACCCTACTGTCCGATCATCCAGATCTTGCTGGCGAGAGCGAGATCGTCGTGTGGGGAGCGGGCGACGTGGCCAATGAGATCCTCGCGAATTTCTTCGATCCGGGGAAGATTGCCTTCTTCATCGACCGCGACATCGACAAGCAGGGGTGCCTTTGCCTGGGCCGCCCCGTCCGCGCGCCGGAAGCCTTGGGAACGGCGCCTCGCACGGTCCTGATCGACAGCATCGATTTCGCCCAAGCCATCGTCGCCGACATCGCTCGACTCTATCCGGACGCTGGCCATAGGCTTGTCCGAATTGGCGATTTGCTGGGGTAGTCAATGACAACAGCACCTCACCGATGGCATCATTTTGAACGACGGAGGCGATAGCCCGTGGCTCTAGCGACAAGCCTGCGGAAGACGACGATTTCCCGCGCCTCGATAGCCAAATCCTTCATCCCTCCCCTCCTCTGGAGGCAGATTTATCAACGACTTATTGTTGGAAAGATTGCCGATGCGGCGCTTTACCAGCCTCTATATTCACCATGGCTGGCGCCTGAATTCGTCGCGACCTACCGCGAGATCAGCCCGTTCACGATGGTGTCCATCGAGCGCTGCTGGACACTCAACCAGATGCTTGCCCAAGCCCTGAATGTGGAGGGCGACGTCATGGAAGCCGGCGTGTTCCAGGGCGGCACGGCGCGTCTGCTCAAGGACGGGATGGCCGATGCGTCCAAAAAAAGCCTGCGCCTCTTCGACTCCTTCCAAGGCATGGAGCATGTCTCCCGCGCCGCCGACCGGCATCGGGAGGGCGATTTCACCGACACCTCGTTGGACCGCGTCAAGGACGTGGTCGGCCGCGAGCCATCTATCGATTATCGCCAGGGCTGGATTCCCCAGACGTTCGCCGGTCTCGAGTCGAACCGCTTCTGCTTCGCGCACATCGACCTCGATCTCCACCGCAGCATTCTGGACTGCCTGGAGTTCGTCTACCCACGCCTGTCGCCCGGTGGAATTCTCATCTTCGACGACTATGGTTTCCCGTCCTGCCCGGGTGCGCGCCGAGCGGTCGAGGAGTTCTTCGCGGCAAGACCAGAGCGGCCACTCGCCTTGATGACGGGCCAGGCCCTCGTGGTGAAGCTGTGAGGTCCGGAGCGCACGGCGGCGCCCTTCCCCGACAGGCGAACGACAACTACGCGCGCTCAGCGATCAAGTCGCCCCGCACCCGACGATTCGTCCGCCAGACGCGAGCCACGTCCATCAGACTCGCCGCTACGAGGCCGTATTCGATCAATAGAATCAAGCCCGGTCTTATGAGCTCACCCGCATAGACTCCGACGTCGTAACCAACTGTCCGATTTGTCAAGTAACTATCTCGCACCTCACGCGCAACGTGAACCACCGGCATATCCACCGATATGCACAATAGGTAGCCAGCGACGAGCGCCATAATACTACCCGCTCCCTTCCAACGCTCGAAGAACACCAAGAACAGAAAGAAAACTTCGGCGTAACCCCCTACTTCCACGGAACTCATGACGACAATGACGCCCAGCGCCGTAAGCCGCCGCATCGGCACCGTTCCTGGGCGCAAAGCGGCGCCCGCGAAGCAAAGGGCCACGCCAATCTGGCCGATCA
Source organism: Caulobacteraceae bacterium (assembly GCA_039936215.1). Taxonomy (GTDB): domain Bacteria; phylum Pseudomonadota; class Alphaproteobacteria; order Caulobacterales; family Caulobacteraceae; genus Acaudatibacter. Next base: position 8,409 of record JBDTIW010000245.1, read on the forward strand.
GGATAAAAATCGGGAAAATGAAGGTCAACAACTCAACGGGCCTGGAACCAATCGTAGCAATCATGGGAAATTCCGAACGCAACATTCCCACGATCGACGAGTACGATGCGCCATAGAAGGCATTCTCGACATAGCTTGCCATATCTTTCACGGTATAGTTGAGCATATTCGACAACATATCGAATGGTGTCCCTTCCCCTAACAGAGAATATGTCAACAAATATATCAAGATGCCTGCGACGACACAGCCTTCAAAGGCTCTCCATCGTCGTCGAATGACGTTGGGCAAAATTGTCAGGATCAGGTAGGGTTTGAAATTGATTGTCAACGCAAGGGCAATCCACCGCAGTCTCGCCGAGCGCAAAATACCGCTGTGCGCCAGCGTAAAGAATGCAAAGCACGGGACAATCAGGTTGCCGCGATCCAGCGCGAAAAGCATGGGCAGCCCGACCACCATGGCGATCGCCCTGGGGATCGCAGTGCGCGGATCCGAGATGCGGTATGCCTTATATACTAATATTGCATTCAAAGCGTAAAATGTAACAAGTGTAAATCTACCCAGCCAATCGCAGTCACGGGAATATAGTTCACTTTCCTGATAGCAGCCATGAATACTAAATATTCTAAGAAATACGAATGACAATGGCGGGTATATTGTTCTCCAAATGTCATAGGCGCCTGAGTTGTTACTAAAGTATGCGGTATTGAACCAATCCATAAATGTATCATCGACGGCGTAAAAAAATGGAGGGGGCAGATATCCGGCCGAAAAAAGGAATGAAATGACTCGGATAAAACTTCCGACTACGCATGCGGCGAACACAAATTCCAGTATCAATGTCGCGCGTGACTTTGGAGGAACGGCAACCATCATTCACCCTCCCGATGCTGCTTAAATACAAATTTTTTGAGTAGAACGTAATTCACGATTGATACCAGTATAAGTGCCAAAAATCCAGCAATGTATGGTGATTTAATGAAGTGATGCGTGAATATCAGAAGAACCGCGCTTACGCAATAGTTGGCCGCGTATGTTAAAATATAGGGACCGACGGCAGGGGTGTGTCCGACGAATACGTGCCGCTTGAACATAAAATAGTTGAACATCATTGAGCACATGTGCGAAAAAATTTGCGCGACGTAGAGATTAGTCCCCACAAAGACAAACAATGAATACAAACTCACACCAAATATGGTGTTGACCACGCCTACTTGGTAATATTTCCACAGCTCCGTGATCTTGGTACCGTGAGGTTTGATGAGGGTGGCGACTTTGTCTTTAAGGGTTGGGAAAATTTACCCGCTCCTTTTCGACGACGAGGGGCACGTTGCGGGCGACCTCGGATATGAGCCTCACCTGCTCGCCGATGAGCCCCAGGAACATGAAGATCAGGGCGAAGGCGAATTCCAGCACGGCGGCGATTAGGCCCCCCCAAGCGTCATGGCCAAGCATAGCCCAGGCAAGGGCGCCGATAAGGGTCAGGCCGGCCGCCGCGAAGGTGAGGACCGAAACATAGATCGGCGCCCGCAGGAGCCGCTTCGACGAGCCGGCCACGCCGGCCAGAGCCAAGCCTAGCAGGGTCCAGAGATTGTTCTTCGAGGCCCCCGCCACCCGCGGTGGGCGATGATAGGGGATGGTCTCAAGGCTGAAGCCGCTTTCCACCAGCATTCCACGAAAAAAAGGCTCCGGCTCGCGCCATTTCTCCAGGCAATCCACGACCTCGCGGTCATAGAGGCCAAAGCCGGTCGCGCCCGGGATGACCCGATAGTCGGCGAATCGTTCGAAGAAGCCGTAGCCGACGGCCCGGATGAAGCGCATCAGCAACGAGGTATCCTCGGACTGGCGCACACCAAGGATGATCCGCGCGCCGCGCCGCCAGCGGGTAATGAATTCGCCGATCATCTCGGGCGGATCCTGGAAATCGGCGGAGATGCCGATCACCGCCCTTCCGCTCGTCTGATAGATGCCGTGGGTGGGCGAGCGCATCTGGCCGTAGTTCTTGTTGTTGACGATGAGCCGCACGCGCGGATCGCTGGCGCAGATCGCCTTGATGATATCGACCGTGCCGTCGGTCGATGCGTTGTCGATGAAGACGATCTCGTAGGAGACTCCCGCCTTGTTCATCTCGGCCGTCACGGCCCGGGTGATGTTGGCGACGTTCTCCGCCTCGTTGAGGCAGGGGATCAGGACGGAGATGTCGATGGGCGGAGACGGCATGTGGCGCGCGCCCTATCGTCGTCCTACGGGAGGAGCGATGATGTAGTACTCCGCCGCGGCGGCGAGAAGGAGCACGACGACCAGGAGTCCGACGGCGGCGGCGTTATATTGCCGGGCCGGCACGACATAGGGCGGTTCTATGACATCCAGATTCGTATTGGCTGTCAGCTCGTCGATGGTGACTTCTTCAATGTATCGAGAATAGACACTATATAGAGTCTCGGCGAATTTCTCGTCCCGGTACAAGTTAAGATACGCCGACGATCCCAGGGCTATGCTGGCGAGCTGGGGGCCCACATGTCTGTCGGAAGCGGTCTGGGCGTCGGAGATCTGCCGGCGAAGGCCGGCGACTTCCGTCTGCACGGCCTGAACTCTTATGTTGTCGCCGGTCGCGAACCGCTCGACCGTCTGCAATTCTACTTCTTTCGCCTGAAGCTGTCCTTGCAGGCTGGCCAACTGGGCCACTCCGGCGCCGAGCTGTATTTCCGGCGCGGCCAGCCTGTTCACCGTCCGGTATCGGGTGATCGCGGCCTGGGCGTCGGCCAGGCGCTTGGTCGCCTCGGCCATTCTGTTGTCGGCCACCGTCCGCTTCTGGGCCGCCTGCTCCAGGCTCAGGGTGGTCAGACGATCCTGGATCGCCGCCGCGCTGGCCGCGACGAGAGCCCTGGCGAATTCCGGATCGGAGTCGCTGGCCTGAACCTGAAGAATGCTGCCGCGGATGGCCGAGACGTCGATTTTCTTCTGAAGCGCAATCTCGGCTTGGCGGCGATCGTGGAAGCGTCCATGGCCCACCAGATGCAAGCGATCGACCACGGCGCGCAGGACCGCCTCGCTTCGGCCAATGGTCAGATCGGCCTCGATGGATTGGTGGCTGCCCAAGAGCGCCCCCAGGCTCACCAGCCCCACGCTCTGGTTGAGGAGCGAGGCCAGGCCGCCGCCGGAATCCTGCGGCATAAGATCGGCCTTGGCGACGTAGTGGCGCGGCCACACGCAGAGCACCGCCAGGACCAGGGCCGCCACGGCGAAGGTGATCCGTCGCCTCAGGGGGCGGCGGAACCAGGGGCTGTCAAGCACGCCCCCGAGGATCGTCGGCGGCGGCGTCACAGCTGGGTGGCCAGCAGCCCCAGCGTGGCCGCGCCGATGCCGAGCTGGTAGACCACGGTGGCTATATCGCGCAGCTTGTCGAAAGCGCTGGGCGAGGTGCGCACCGGAACGAAGATCACATCGCCGGGCAGGGCCGGCTGACGGCCCAGGCCATGGTTCTGCTGCACCGAAATCACCGCCCCGTTGGCGCGCACCACGAAGATCTCGCCGCGGTCGGCGATCTTCCGTGGTCCACCGGCCAGCTTCAGATAGTCGGCAATGCGGACGG
>JBDTIW010000246.1:0-6167 GCA_039936215.1 Caulobacteraceae bacterium
CCCAGTTGGAGGTCGCCCGCCTGATGGTCCGCCGCGCCGCCGCCGCCCTGGACGCCGGCGATCCGGCCACCACGCGGCTGGCCGCCATGGCCAAGCGCTTCGCCACCGACGCCGCCTTCGACGTCGCCAACCAGGCCCTGCAGCTTCACGGCGGCTATGGCTATCTCAAGGACTATCCGCTTGAGCGCATCGTCCGCGACCTGCGCGTCCACCAGATCCTCGAGGGGACCAACGAGATCATGCGGGTGATCATCGCGCGCGAGCTGTTCCGTCAGTGAGCGAGGCGAACCGCTACATTCCGGTCGAAATGCGGCTCAAGCATCCGATTGGCCTGCAGGTCCATGCCATCCTCTGGAAGGAGTGGAATCCCATAGGGGTCGATGAATCGTGGCCAGACGATGAGTACGACGGCTATGTTTGGCCGATCATCGCCAAGGTGATGCGGGGAGAGACGATAGAACAGGTGGCGGACTATCTGGACTGGGCGGCGGGCGAGCACATGGAATGCCCTCTGCCTCGTCAGACCCATTTAGCCCTAGCTCGAAAGCTGGTGGCCCTTCGTCCGCGAGAGACAAGTTGATGGGATCGGTCGAGGTCTTTGTCCGGATCGAGGGCGCGGTCGGCCGCCTGACTCTCAACCGCCCCCAAGCTCTGGGGGCGCTGACCACGACCATGTGCCGACTGATGATCGACGCCCTGCTGGCCTGGCGCGAGGACGGCGCGGTCGAGGCGGTGCTGATCGATCACGCCGGCGAGCGGGGCTTCTGCGCCGGCGGCGACATCCGCGCCCTGGCCGACAGCGTGGCCGGCGACGGCGTGGCGGCGCGAGCCTTCTTCTTTACCGAATACCGGCTGAACAATTTGTTGTTCGGCTACCCCAAACCGGTGATCACGATGATGGACGGGGTGACCATGGGCGGCGGCGTCGGCATCTCCTGGCCGGCGGCCTACCGGATCGCCACCGAACGCACCCTGTTCGCCATGCCCGAGACCGGCATCGGCCTTTTCCCGGACGTCGGCGGCGGCTGGTTCCTGCCCAGGCTGCACGGCGGCGCCGGCGTCTGGCTGGCCCTGACCGGGGCCCGCCTCAGGGCGGCCGGCTGCGAAATCCTCGGCATCGCCACCGATGTCGTGCCGGCCGCGCGCCTCACCGAATTGAAGAGCGCCATCGTCGCCGATCCGGCCGCCATCGAGACCATCCTCACCGAGCTGGAGTCCGATCCGGGGCGCTCGGCCATGATCGAACATCATGACGAGATCGATCGGGTGTTCGCCGGCGACACGGTGGAAGCCATCTTCGCGGCCCTCCAAGCCGAAGGCTCGGACTGGGCGGCGGCGCAACTGGCCATTTTGCGCACCAAATCGCCCCTCAGCCTGAAGGTCGCCCTGCGCCAGATTCGCGCCGGCGCGGCCATGACCGATTTTGCCCAGGTGATGGCCATGGAGATGCGCATCGCCGCCCGCCTGGTCGCCGGCCACGATTTCACCGAGGGCGTGCGCGCCGTGATCCTCGATAAGGACGGCGCGCCGCACTGGAATCCACCCACGCTCGAAGGCGTCAACGACGCCATGCTGGACGCCGTCTTCGCTCCCCTCCCCGCCGACCAGGAATGGTCGCCGCTGCCAATGCCCTAGGAGCCGACCCGTGACCTACGAAACCCTGATCGTCGAGACCGCCGACGCCGTCACCCTGATCCGCCTCAACCGGCCGGCGGCGCTCAACGCGCTCAATAGCCAACTTTTGGGCGAACTCGTCGCGGCGCTAGACGCGGCGGAGGCCGACGACGAAATCGGCTGCGTGGTGGTCACCGGTTCGGAGCGGGCCTTCGCCGCCGGCGCCGACATCAAGGAAATGTCGGATAAATCCTACGCCCAGATGTTCCGGGAAAACTTCTTCGGCGCCGCGGCCGACCGGATCGCGCGTTTCCGCAAGCCGATCATCGCCGCGGTAGCCGGCTACGCCCTCGGCGGCGGCTGTGAACTGGCCATGATGTGCGACTTCATCATCGCCGCCGACAACGCGAAGTTCGGCCAGCCGGAGATCAACCTCGGCGTCGCGCCCGGCATAGGGGGCACCCAGCGCTTGGCTCGCTTCGTTGGCAAGTCCAAGGCCATGGACATGATCTTGACCGCCCGGATGATGGACGCGCACGAGGCCGAGCGCGCTGGCTTGGTCAGCCGCCTTGTCCCCCTGGCCGATCTTCTTCTCACCGCCATGGAGGCGGCCCGCCAGATCGCCGCGCAATCGCCGCTGGCGGTGATGATGAACAAGGAACTGGTCGACGCCGCCTACGAGACGTCGCTTTCCCAAGGGGTGAAGCTTGAGCGGCGTCTGTTCCACTCCCTGTTCGCCTTCGAGGATCAGAAGGAAGGCATGGCGGCGTTCGTGGAAAAGCGGGCCCCGAAGTTCACCGGTCGATAGGCGCCCGCGCCGATTGACGAGATTACCAAACTCTAACTGGCGTCCCACGGCCTGGCTGCTAACCAAGGCGAAAGGCGCGGCCACGGGCGCGCGCTGAAATTCGATCGGGAAAGTCCATGCGTATCATCCTGTTGTTGGCCTCGACGGCCATGTTCGCCGCGAGCGCCGCCCAGGCCCAGGACGCCAGCGCGATCCTCGCCGCCAACCGCGCGGCTTCCGGCGGCGCGGCCTTCGCGGGCAAGGGCGCCCTGGAGATCAAATACGCCTATGCCGGCCAGGGGATGACCGGGACCGTATCGACCACCTACGACCTCGCCTCGGGAGCGTTCATCGACACTCAGGACGTCGGTCCCACCACCGGCGCCAGTGGTTTTGACGGCCAAACGGCTTGGATGCGGGACATGTCCGGCGCGGTGACGCCGCAGGCGGGCGGCGATGCGCGCCAGCTCGCGGTGAACGAGGCCTATCGCGACGCCAACCTGTGGTGGCGCCCGGACCGGGGCGGCGCGGCGGTTTCCGCCCTGGGCGCCAGGACCGACGGCGGCCGGCGCCATGATGTGCTTTCCGTCACGCCCAAGGGCGGCAAGGCGTTCGAGGCCTGGTTCGACGCCGACAGCCGCCTGCTCGCCCGCACCGTCGAAGGGCAGGGCGCCCAGACCATCACCACCTTCTTCAGCGACTACCGGCCGGTGGCGGGCGCCATGCTGGCCGGCAAGCTGTCGATCGACGACGGCACGGGCCCGCAATACCGGCAGAACGAGACCCTCAACTCGGCCCGCTTCCTGCGCGCCCAAGGCGCGACCGCCTACGCCGCGCCAAAGGTCATCCTCACCGATGGCCGGATCGATAATGCGGCGGGCCGCACGAGCGTGCCTTTCCAGCTTCTTAACAACCACATCTACGCGCCGGTGAAGATCAACGGGAAGGGGCCGTTCCTGTGCATCTTCGACACCGGGGGAAGCGATCTGGTCACCCCGGACACCGCCAAGGCGCTCGGCATGAAATCCGAGGGACAATCCCCCGGGACGGGGGCCGGCGAGGGGGTGGTGGACACCAGCTTCGTGCGCGGGGCCAGCTTCCAGATCGGCGACCTCACCCTGAAGGACCAGACCATCGCCGTCCTGCCTTTCGAGGCGCCCCAGGTGGAGGGCTTTTCCGAACAAGGCATGGTCGGGTTCGAGATGTTCCGCCGCTTCGTCACCGTGGTCGACTATGGCCAGAAGACCCTCACCTTCATCGACCCGGCCAGGTTCGATCCGAAGGCCGCCGGAACGCCGATCCCCTTCGTCTTCTACAGCACCCAGCCCGAGGTCGAGGGGAGCTTCGAGGGCATCGGCGGCCTGTTCGACATCGACACCGGCTCGCGCGTCGAACTGACCCTCACCCGCCCCTTCGTCGAGGCCAACGGCCTGATCGCCAAACACCCCAAGGGCGTTACGGCGGTGGACGGCTGGGGGGTCGGCGGACGCTCGCGCTCCTATGTCACCCGGGGATCGGAACTGGCGCTTGGGCCGGTGCGCGTCGCTGGCGTGGTGGCGGGCCTCTCCCGCGACACCAAAGGCGCCTTTTCTGCACCGGCCTTCCAGGGCAACGTGGGTTCGGGCTTCCTCAAGCGGTTCGTGGTCACCTTCGACTACGAGCACCTGATCATGTATCTGAAAGCCTTGCCGACGCCCGTGCCGGATGTCGGAACCTTCGATCGCGCGGGATTCTGGATCAATACCTCGCCGGCCGGCTTCAAGATCGTCGATCTCACCGACGGCGGGGCCGCGCAGGGCGCCGGCTTGAAGGTCGGCGACGAGATCACCGCCATCGACGGCGTCCCCGCCGCCTCGATCCCCATCTCCGATCTGCGCCAACGCCTACGCGACGAGCCAGCGGGGACGAAGGTGGGGGTGACGGTCCAGTCGGGCGGCGTGGCGCGGCCGGTGACGTTGACGTTGAAGGATCAGATCTGAACCGTCGCCGGCGGGCTCTCGTTCAAGCGGTCAAGGCTTGCGGAAAGACCAACGACTCCTCGATCGAGGCGCGGTGGCCGGCCCACAGCGCCGCGACCAGGCGAGCCGTCGAGCGCGCCAGATCGGCCCCGTCCAGGCCTGTCGGCGGCGGCGCGCCAGGCCGCAGACAGGCGAGAACCCGGTCGGCGTCCGAGGCCAGGACGGCGCCTTCGACGAGGCGGCGCGCCTGCTCGGGATCAGCCAGCAACGGGTCGGCTGGGCCCTCGACGGACGCCGCGCCGCGCGCGGCCAGCGCCAAGCGCAGGGCCTTGGCGAACAGGGCCGGCGCCTCCTCCGGGAAGCCGCCGGCCGCCAGCACGGCGGCCATCTTTACCGACCGGTCCGCTTCTTCGCGCCACTGCTCCAGCCGCGCGTCCGCGCCATCCGAGGCCGGCTTGTCATCAGCCAAATCCGGAGAGGCGTGCAGCACGCGCCGAGGCCCGCCTGCCGGCGCAATCATCCCCGATCGGCTCAGCCGGCGAAGCGTCAGCCAAGTGGCGCGATCGACCACCTCGATGGGAACCGCCGCAGCGTCGGCGCGCCGGCTCAGGCGTTCGGCCTCGACGGCCAGGGCGTCCGCCTCCAGATCGAGGACCGCCAGCAGGCGCACCGCGCCGTTCGGATCGGTCTGGACTTCGACGCGCAGAACAACATCCCCAAGGCGGGCGCGCAACGTCGCGGTCACCGCCTCCTCGGGCGATACGATACGCGGCCCCAGGGTGTCGGCCGTCTCCAGCATCGAGCGCATGCGATCGACGAGGGAGCCCTTGCCCGACGGCATCTTCAAGGCGCCGACCTCACCGATGCCGTCCAACAGCCCATCGGCCAGGGCCTGCTTGGCGCCCAGCAGGCCCAGCATGGCGTGCTCGATACTGGCCTCGGTGACCAGATTGACCACCGTCACCGACCGCGTCTGGTTCTTGCGCCAGGCGCGGGCGATGCGCTGTTCCAGCTTGGCGGGGTTCCACGGCAGGTCGATATTGACCACCGCGCTGGCCGCTTGAAGATTGAGGCCCACGCTGCCGCTGTCGGTGGAGAGGAACAGCCGGCAGTCGGGGTCCTGTTTGAAGCGGTTGATCTCCTCGCGACGGCGGATCTGCGGCACCGAACCGGTATGCCAGGCGGCCTCGACGCCCATTTCACCGGCCAGTTCGCGGACCATGGCGAGCATGCGTTCCCATTCGGAAAAGACGATGATCTTGCGGCCCGGCTCTGCCAGCAGATCGCCCAGGATACGCTCAAGCTCCTCGAGCTTGGGGCAGATCCGGCAGGTGGGATCGAGGATGGCGGGGGTGTCGCAGATCATCCGCATACAGGCGAGCAGCATCTGCAGGCGGTCGAACTCCCTGGGGGTCAGCGGCCGGCGCTTGGCGATGCTGGCCAAAATGACCGCGCGGGCGCGATAGTCCTCGTAGCGGGCCTTCTGCTCGTCCGCCATCGGCACGAAATAGGTCTTGACGGTCCGGCCCGGCAGTTCGGATTCCACGTCCGATTTGCGCCGCCGCAGCAGCACCGGCGCCACCCGGCGCTTCAACTCCGCGAGGTTGCGATAGTCGATCGGCCGGCCACGTTCGTCGAGCTGGTAGAAGCTGCGGTTAAAGCGGAACAGCGGCCCGACCAACTCGGGATCGAGGAACTGGACGATGGAATAAAGCTCGTCGATGCGGTTTTCCACCGGCGTGCCGGTGAGGACGAAGGCGTAGGGCGAGCGCAGCGACTTGATCTTGGCCGCCGTCTTGGTGTGCCAG
>JBDTIW010000247.1:0-3034 GCA_039936215.1 Caulobacteraceae bacterium
GCCACATTCAGCGCCCGTTGACGCCGCGAGGGCGGACCGTTCCAGCGCGGACGCGACTCCTGGGTCCCGGATATGTCGGCTTCGCCGCCATTCCGGGATGACGGTCGTGGGGGTGGGGCGGGTGACGGGCGAGACGCGTGGTTTGACAAGCCTGAAGGGAACTGACGAACGCCCTCAGCCGGCCGTCGCCACCATCGCCTGCAGAGACCGCGCCTCGGCCACCGCCGCGTCGAGGTTGTCGTCGGTGGGATCGAAGCCCTCGATGGCGGCGGGCGGCACGCCGCGCGCCGTCAGGGCCGGGGCCAGATGGGCCAGGACGGCCTGGCGCTCCGTATACGGAACACCCTTCAACCCCTGCCCCAGACCAGCCAGCAGATCGGCCGCCTGGCCGGTCCGCGCTCGCTCCTGCGCGCTCATCGCCGCGATCCGCGCCGCGGGCGAGGGCCCGGCCTCGCCGGTCATGGCGTTGCCGGCGTCTTCGTTCTTGATCGCCGTCTGCTTGCCCAAATCCTGGCCGACCTTGAAGGCGTTGACGTAGTTGCCGACGAAATCGGGGGGCTTGCCGAGGAGGCCGAAATCGACGTTGATGCCGTCGGTCATGCGTCAGCCTCCCGGCCCGAAGGCGTTGTAGGGCGTGCCGCCGCTCCCGCCGCCGCCATAGGAACTCGCGCCCCTGAACGCCCCGTAGGCGGAGAAGGCGTTGCCGATCAGGCCGGTGATGTTGGCGGCGTTGGCGAGGCCCGCGTTGGCGCTCACCGTGGCGGCGTTGTTGTTGTTGGACGACACCGAATTGGCATAGGCCGCGCCGGTGTTGGAAAGGGCGTTGGCGGCGTTGGCGCCGGTCCCGCTCACATTCTCCAGATTGCCGACATATTGCTGGCCGTATTGGTCGGCCAGGCCCGTCCCGAACTGGTCCAGCGCCTTCAAGGTCGAGCCGCTGTCCAGAAGGCCCGAGGCGGCCTTGTTGGACGTGATGGCGTCCTGGCCCTGGTTGAAGTTGAACTGATAGCCGGTGGAGTTGAGATAGGTCTGCAGCGCCGCCTGGCTCTTGGCCGGATCGCCGCCCAGCCCCAGGAAGCCGTTAAGCTCGTCCCCCGCCGCGTTGCCGCGCGTGATGTAGGGCTGCTCCAGCGCCTTGTTGGAATCGTAAATCTGGCTCTGCAGGGCGTTGTTGGCGGCGGCGGTCGATGCGGCGGTGTTGGCGGCGTTGGAGGCGGCGGACGAGGAGATCAAGGCCCCGCCGATGGCCGCCACGCCGCCGATTATTGCAGGGATCGCTGGCATGTAATGTGTCTCCTATGGGCGGGCGAGGATTCCCATGCGGCGCGGGTCAGCACCCAAGCGCGAAGGCTTCCCACCGGGGTTTGTTGAAACTCCCCGGCCGCCACGAAGCCGAACGAGCGCGGCGGGCGGGATTGGGGGTTGGTTTCCATCTCGTAGGTCGTGATGACCTGATAGGTGCGGAAAACCCATTGCAGGGCTTCCTTGCCGGCCGTGGCGACTTCCCGGCCCCACCCGGCCGGGCGATAGAGGGTATGCAATTCCAGGGTGAGGCCGATCTGGTCCATCCGGCAGAACAGAAAGCCACCGTTGTCGCTGGCCAATGGGATGATGGCCGGGTTTGGCGCGAAGGCGGCGATCTGGTCGGCCCGCAGGCCCATGATCGCCCCCGTCACCGCAGGGTGAGAGGCGATTTCGACCCAGAAAGCCGGGTCGCGCTCCTCGCGGATCACGCGCTCACCGTCGCCCCGGTATCGACCGCTTTCCAGGCGTGGCCATCCCAGAAGCACGGAACGCCCGTCCCCGATCCCGCTCCCTCGCCGTTCTTGCGGCCGTCCTGGGCGAAGGCCCAATCGCCCTGGTTGACGTTGGTAGGCAGGAGCGCAACGGCGGTGATCGCCGCGTAGAGGGCGACCGCGACATTGCCGGTCATCGCCCCGCCGATCTGCAGGCCCCCGCCCGCCACCACCTGCGTCGGCTGGGGCACGGCGTTGGCGGCCATCGTGTGGGCGTCGTCCACCTTGTCCACGTCCTGGCCGACGCGGTTGTAGAGGCCGGTCAGGAAATTGCGCGCCCACCGCGCCAGATAGCGGTCTTCGCCCACAAACCGTTCGGTGAAGTCCGGCTCGGGGATGCGCTGGGCGGTCATTGCAATCTCCCTTGCGGCCTCGGCGCGGGCCTTGAAGAGTCAGTCGTCGGGCGTCAGGGGCGGATCGAAGATCGGCGGCGCGCCGATCTGCTCGCACAGTTTCTGGATCGCCCAGAAGTCGGCCCGACCGTCCCCCTCGATCGGGACCGTGAACGGCGGCCGGCCGGGGATGCGCCACCACTCGGCGGTATTGAGGGGCGTCAGTCCCGCCAACGGCGCGGCGCCCAGGCCCTTGAGTTTCTTCTCCCACTGGGAGCGTGAGAGAAACCTCGGGATCACGCGTCAGGCGCAGGCGGCGGCGAATTCGAGGGTGCGGCGCCGTCCAAGCCCTGTTCCAGGCCGGGCCGTGGCGGCCGTGACCGAGGGGCCGATTTTCGCCAGGCGATGCGCCCTGACCTTGCATCCCAGACGTTCGCTCAGGATGGCTTCCATGGCCGGCTCGATATCGGCCATCACCTTGTCCGGGTCGAGGTTGGACAGCACCAGACCGGGCACGTCCGGGCTCCAGGCGCGCAACCCGCCGTCGCCGCGCCGCTCGAACTTGACCGTCACCTTGAACTGTTGAGACCGTCCCGGCATTTCCGGCGTTCCGTCCATTCGCGCCCCTCGCCTTCGCGTTTCTTGCGCCCCGCCCGTCACAAGTGTCAATCCACCGGCCTCGGCGGCGGATGCGTTGACACCCTCCTCCATCATCCCGGAACGCCGCGCGCTCACCCCCACCCGCCGTCATCCCGGAATGGCGGCGAAGCCGACATATCCGGGACCTAGGAGTCGCTTCCTCGCTGGAACGATCCGCCGCCGCGGCGACGCCGGACGTTGAATGTGGCCCCTAGGTCCCGGCTCTCCGGCGCAAGAGCGCCTGCGGCCGGGATGACGGTGAGAGGG
>JBDTIW010000248.1:0-2762 GCA_039936215.1 Caulobacteraceae bacterium
TGACGTCCGTCGGCCCCGACCACGAGCTGGGCGTGAATTTCCATAGGGCCGTCCGGCGTCGCCGCCCTCACCCCCGTCATCCGCTCGCCGTCGAAGACGAGATCCCGCGCCTCGGCGCGCATGATCAGGGTGAATTCGGGGAAGGCGCGGGCCTCGCCGGCCAGGAAGTCGAGAAACTCCCACTGCGGCATGAAGGCGATGAAGGGGGCGTGAACCGGCAGGTGGCGGAAATCGGCGATCTGCACGATCGTCTCGCCGATCTGGCCGGAGAGCTGTTCGGCCCGGTCGTGGGGGCGTTCAAGGAACCGTTCCAGAAGGCCCAGTTCGTACATGACCTCAAGGGTCGAGGGATGAACGGTGTCGCCACGAAAGTCGCGCAGGAAGTCGCCGTGCTTTTCCAGCACGATCACCCTGACCCCCGCCCGCGCCAGCAGATAGCCGAGCATCATCCCGGCCGGACCGCCGCCGGCGATGCAGCAGTCGGCGTCCATCCGCTTGGTCGCTACATCGGGCTGGACTTCGGCGCTCAACAATAGGGGTCGCTCTGGCTGAGATAGTGCTCGACGTAGTCGCCGATCCCGGCTTCGAGGCTGGTGGTCTCGCCCTCGTAGCCCGCCGCCCGCAACCGTCCCATGCGAGCCTCGGTAAAGTATTGATACTTGTCGCGAAGGGCCTTGGGCATCTCGATGTACTCGATCTGGGGCTCGCGGCCGGCGGCGCGGAACACCGCCTCGGCCAGGTCCTTGAACGAGCGCGCCTGGCCCGAGCCCAGGTTGAAGACGCCGTTGACCGCCTCGTTTCCGGCCAGCCAGGCGACCGCGTCGGCGACATCGCGCACATAGACGAAATCGCGCTTCTGCCCGCCGTGGGCATAGTCTGGGTTGTAGGAGCGGAAGAGCTTCACGGTGCGTCCGGCCGCCACGTCCGGCCAGATCTGGGAGGCCACCGAGCGCATGACGCCCTTGTGCGCCTCGTTGGGGCCATAGACGTTGAAGAACTTCAGGCCCGCCCATTGCGGCGGCGCGTAGCCCCTGGCCGCCTGGCGCACCGCGAACACGTCGAACAGGGCCTTGGACCAGCCATAGGTGTTCAGGGGCCGAAGAGCGGCCAGGGATTCCCAATCCTGCGCGTCGTCGAAGCCCAGAGCGCCGTCGCCGTAGGTGGCGCCGGAGGAGGCGTACAGGAATCGCCGCTGGCGGTCGGCGCACCAACGGAACAGGTCGCGCGACAGGCCGAAATTGGTGTGCATGATCTTGTCGGCGTCGGTCTCGGTGGTCGAGGAGATCGCTCCCATATGGATGACCAGCTCGACCTCCCGCCAGCGCTTCTCCAACCAGTCCCACATCTGCTCGGGAGCGACCAGATCGCCGATCGGATGCTTGGCGAGGTTCCGCCATTTGCCGGTATCGCTATCCCGGAGGCGATCGCAGACCACCAGATCGAGCGAGCGGTCCTCGGCCAGTCTGGCGACGATATTGGAGCCGATGAAACCGGCCCCGCCGGTGACGAAGACGATCCGGCGGGTCATGCGCGCTCCGAAAACCGGCGGAGGGTGGCGGTGGTCGAATGACCCTCCACGAAGGCGGCCAAGCGAACCTCGCCGCCATAGGCGGTGACTATCTGGTGGCCGACGACGCTTTCGGCGGCGTAGTCGCCGCCCTTGACCAGGATATCGGGGCGGGCGGCGGCAATCAGCGCCTCGGGCGTATCCTCGTCGAACGGGACCACCAGATCGACGCAAGCCAGGCCGGCCAGCACCAGGGCGCGGGCTTCCAAAGCGTTGATCGGGCGGCCCGCCCCCTTGTTCGACCGAACCGATCGGTCGGTGTTGAGAGCGACGATAAGCCGGTCGCACCATCCCCGCGCCTGACCGAGGTAGGCGATGTGGCCGGGATGCAGAATATCGAAACAGCCGTTGGTGAAGCCGATCTTCAATCCGCACTGACGCCAACGCGCCACATCCCTGGCCATCCTCTGGGCGCCGGCGATCTTCGCCTCGACCGGCGCGCGATGCGCCGCCAACTCGGCCTCAACCAGTTCGTCGGGCTTCACCGTGGCCGTCCCGGCCTTTTCCACCGCCACGCTGGAGGCGAGCAGGGCCAGATCGATGGCTCGGTCGAGCCCGGTGCCGCTCGCCAAGGCCAAGCCCAGGGCCGCCAGGGCAGTATCCCCGGCCCCGGAGGTGTCGAACACCTCCGCTGGCGGGCGGCGGAAATGACGAACGGGTTCGTTTCGTACCGCCAGGGACATGCCCTTGGCCGAGCGCGTGACCAGGATGGCCCGGCACGCGCTGAGATCCAGGGCCTTGGCCAGGGCGATTTCGATCTCCGCGTCCGTGCCGGTGGGAAGGTCCGTGGCGTGACCAAGTTCGGTGGCGTTGGGTTTGACGATATCGGCGGAGCCGTAGCGGGCGAAGCCACGGGCCTTGGAATCGACGATCAGCATCGCCCCCTCGGCCTTGGCCGCCGACAGGCAGGCGGCGATCACCGCCAGCGTCACGACGCCCTTGCCATAGTCCGAGAGCAGGATGACCCGCGCGCCGCGGGCGGCGTCATGGATGGTGCGAACCAGCCGCTGCTCGACCTCGCCGGTCACCGGGGTCGTCGTCTCGAGGTCCAGACGCAATAGCTGCTGGCCGGCCGAGACGAAACGGGTCTTCACAGTGGTCGAGCGGTCGGGATCGGTGATCAGGAATCCCTCGACGCCGGCCTCATCGCCGACCAGGCCCAGCGCCTCATTGGCCGGGGCATCCTGGCCGACAA
>JBDTIW010000249.1:0-3089 GCA_039936215.1 Caulobacteraceae bacterium
GAACACCCGCCCGATGGTCTTGCGCTTGGCCTCGGGTTCGGAAATCCCCGCCAGAGCGCCGAGGAACGCGTCGGCGGCGTCAACGTGGATCAGCGGGATGTTGTAGTGGTCACGGAACAGGCGCACCACCTCGCTCGCCTCGTTGTGGCGCAACAGGCCGGTGTCCACGAAGACGCAGGTGAGCTGCTCGCCGATGGCCTCATGGATCAGCAGCGCCGTCACCGAGGAATCCACCCCGCCGGAAAGGCCGCAGATCACCCTCCCCCGTCCCACCTGGGCCCGGATGCGCGCCGTCGCCTCGGCGCGGAAGGCGGCCATGGTCCAGTCGCCGGTGAGCCCGGCGATACGGTGGGTGAAGTTGCGCAGGATCAGGGCCCCGCGCGGGGTGTGCGCCACCTCGGGGTGGAACTGTAGGCCATAGAACCGCCGGCCCTCATCGGCGATGGCCGCGAACGGCGAGCCGGCCGAGGTGGCGATCACCTCGAAGCCGGGCGGCATGGCGGTGATCTCATCGCCATGGCTCATCCACACCGTTTCGGCGTCCCCTATGTCTCCCAGGCCCTCCAGCAAGGGCGAAGCACGCTCGATACGGATTTGCGCCCGCCCGAATTCCCGCGCGCCCGCTTCGACCGTCCCGCCGAGTTGGGCGCACATCGCCATTTCGCCGTAGCAGATGCCCAGCACCGGCGCCCCGAGATCGAAGATCCGCGCCGGGGCGGCGGGGCTTTGCGTCTCATGGGCGCTGGCCGGGCCGCCCGACAGGATAACCGCCCTGGGCGCGAAGTCGTCCAGCAGCGCATCGACCCGGTCAAAGGGATGGATCTCGCAATAGACCCCACTCTCGCGCACCCGGCGGGCGATGAGCTGAGTCACCTGGCTGCCGAAATCGACGATCAGAACGCGGTCGTGGCGGGGGGCGGTCATAGGGGCCTGCTAGGTGAGAATCATGGTGATCGCGACAGCTTTGCGATGAAGAAGCCGTCCGTTCCGTCCGTTCGGGGCGTCAGGCGGCGGGCGGCGCCATGGCGTGCGAATCCCTCCGTCCGATCCAGAAACGCCGCCACCCGGTCCTCGTTCTCTTCGGCGAACAGGGAACAGGTAACGTAGATCAGCCGTCCGCCCGGCTTCACGAACGGCGCGGCGGCGTCCAGCACCGCGTCCTGCTCGGCGATGCGGCGGGCGAGTTGCTCGGGCGAGAGCCGCCACTTGGCGTCGGGGTGGCGGCGCCACACGCCCGAGCCGGTGCAGGGCGCGTCGACGAACACCAGGTCCATCCGCCCTTCCAGGCCCGAGAGCGCGTCCGGGTCGAGGGGCGAGCGGATCTGCAGGTTGCGAACACCCGCCCGCTGGGCGCGGCGCACGGTGTCGGTAAGGCGCCTGGCGTCGGAATCGTAGGCATAGAGCTGGCCGGTGTTTCCCATCATCGCCGCCAGGGCCAGAGTCTTGCCGCCGCCGCCGGCGCAGAAATCCAGCACCTGCTTGTGGGCGATGTCGCCGGCCGCGCCGGCGGCGATCTGCGATCCCAAGTCCTGGACCTCAAACCAGCCTTTCTCGAACTCGGGGGTGGCTTCGACCGGCGCGGCGCGCTCGCTGGCCCGGGGCGCCTCGATGCGCAGGGCGGCGGGAAGGGGGCCGATGGGCGAGGGATGAAAGCCGGCCAGGGCCTTCTCTACCCGCGTCGAGGTGGTCTTGAGGAGATTGACCCGCAGATCGACCGGCGCCCGTACGGCCAGGGCGGCGCCCTCCGGGGCGCGGCTTTCGCCAAAGGCGCGAACCAGGTTCGATTCCAGCCAGTCGGGGTAGTCGCCGGCCACCGGCTCCGGAGCGTCAGCCAGCGAACCGGCGGTCGCCAGCCGGCCGCGCTCGGCGGCGGTGAGGGCGCCCGGCCCGTGATCCTCGGCGGCGGCGGCCTCGATCCGCTCGACCGGCCAGTCCCAGGCGAAGCGCAGCGCGGCCAGTACGCGCGCCCGGTCGGTCTCCCCGCCCATCCTCCAGGCCAGCGATCGCCGGCGGCGCAGGACGTCCAGCACCAGGCCCGAGACAAAAGCGCGGTCCTTGGCCCCGGCGTAGCGCGCGCTATCTCCCCACCCTTTCAGCGCCAGCTTGGCGGTGGTGCGCCGCGCCTCGATCCCGGCCAACACCCCGATCGCCGCCGCCACCCGGCCGCCGTCGCGCATGGCTCACACCGCGCTCGGATAGTTGGGCGCTTCGCGGGTGATCATCACGTCGTGGACGTGGCTCTCGCGATGGCCGGCGCCGGTGATGCGGATGAAGCTGGCCCGCTCCTGGAAGGCGGCGATATCGGCCGCGCCGAGGTAGCCCATGGCGGCGCGCAGGCCACCGACCAGCTGATGGATCACCGGCTGGATCGGACCCTTGTAGGGGGTCTGACCCTCGATCCCCTCGGGGACCAGCTTCATGGCGTCCTCCACCTCCTTCTGGAAGTAGCGGTCGGCCGAGCCGCGGGCCATGGCCCCCAGCGATCCCATGCCGCGGTAGGATTTGTAGGAGCGCCCCTGGTAGAGAAACACCTCGCCCGGCGCCTCGTCCGTGCCGGCGAACATCGAGCCCATCATGGCGCTCGAGGCGCCGACACCGATCGCCTTGGCCAGATCGCCGGAGAACCGGATGCCGCCATCGGCGATCACCGGGGTCCCGCTATCCTTGGCCGCCCGCACCGCTTCGGCCAGGGCGGTGAACTGGGGCACGCCCACGCCGCTGACCACCCGCGTCGTGCAGATGGAGCCGGGGCCGATCCCGACCTTCACCGCGTCCGCCCCGGCGTCGATCAGGGCCCGCGCCCCTTCGTAGGTGGCGATGTTGCCGGCCACGATCTGCACCCGGTTGGTCTCGCGCGCGAGGCGCCGCACCGCCTCGGCCACCGCCAAGTTATGGCCGTGGGCGGTATCGATCACCACCACATCGACGCCGGCCTCCATGAGAGCCATGGAGCGCTCGAAGCCCGTGTCGCCCACCGTCGAGGCGGCGCCGACCAGCAGCCGGCCCTGGGAATCCTTGGCCGCATGGGGGTGGGCCTCGGCCTTTTCCATGTCCTTGACGGTGATCAGGCCGACGGCGCGATAGTCGTC
>JBDTIW010000250.1:0-8539 GCA_039936215.1 Caulobacteraceae bacterium
GCCGCCCGGATCGCCCCGCCGGCCAAGAGCAGGTTCTCGGTCAGGGTGGTCTTGCCGGCGTCGGGATGGCTGATGATCGCGAAAGTGCGACGGCGCGCCGCCTCGGCGGCCGGGGAGGTCGGTGACATGGGCGGGCGATAGCGCGGTGAGGGACGGGAGGCAAATGGCGCGCGCGCGGGCGGCGACACACCGACTCCCTTCTCCGTCGGCGGCGGAGAAGGAGACGCGGACGCGGCTCAAGCGTCTTACCGGCTCCCCGCCTGGTTGATCTGAGCCTTCGCCACCGCCGCGCGAACCACCGGGATGTCCGCGTCGGCCAGCGGCGCCATCCACGCCTTACGCGCCATGGCGGCGGCGATGTGGGGGGCGAGGTCCTCGGCCTTGCGGGCCTCGCGCGCCGCCGCGCCCGCCTTGAAGGCCGGCATGACCTCGGCGGCGAAGAGTTCGAGGGACTGACAGATGTGGTCGTGGCGATTGCGGCCGGCCTGCTGGAGGAAGATCACCTGGTCCACGCCCGCTTCCTGGAAGGCGGCGAGATGGGCTTGCATGTCGCCGGGCGTGCCGATGCCGGTGGTGGGAATTTCCACGCCTTCGGCGGCGCCGCCGACGGCGGCGCGCCCGGCGCGCTTTTCCAGGAATTCCTCGAAGAGCCGCGTGCGGCCCGGAACCGTGTCGTGCGCCACCAGGGCGTTGACAGCGTAGCGGAAGAACTCGAAGCCCTCCTCGCCCCGGCGGATCGCCTCTTCGCGGTCGGCGTGCAGGGAGAAGTTGGAGACCATGGCCAGGTTGGCGTTCACCGCATGGCCGATGGGGACGCAGGCGTCGGATTTGATCGTCCCATAGTAGATGTCCGCCCACACCTTGGCTTCGCTCGGATCGACGAAGGAGAAGGCCAGAGCGCCCATGCCGTTGGCGGCGGCGATACGGATGGTGTCGCGGTTGGTGCAGGCCATCCACATCGGCGGGTGCGGCTTTTGCACCGGCTTGGGCAGTACGTTGCGACAGGGCATGGAGAAGGAGACGCCCTCGAAACCCGGATAGGGGTCGAGCACCATCATGTTGGCGATCTGTTCGGCCGCCTCCAGAGCCATGGCCCGCTTCTCCTTGGCCGGAATGTGGAAGCCGCCCAACTCCAGGCGCGTGGCGCCCTCGCCGATGCCGAACTCGACCCGGCCGCCCGAGATGATGTCGAGGGTGGACAGCGTCTCGGCGGTGCGGGCCGGATGGTTGTAGTTGGCGATCACCTGGCGGATGCCGTGGCCAAGGCGAATGTTTTTGGTTAGGGCGGCGGCGGCGGCCAGAAACACCTCGGGGGCCGAGGAGTGGGAGTATTCGTCCAGGAAATGATGCTCCACCTCCCAGGCGAAATCGAAGCCCAGGGCGTCGGCGAGCACGACCTGCTCCAGCGCCTGATGAAACAGCCGCGCCTCGTCGCCGGGCGCCCAGGGCTTGGGAAGCTGATGCTCGTAGAAGACGCCAAATCTCATGGCTGGCTCCGTTGATGGGCCGCGCTCGTCGCGGCGCGTTCATTCGACTGATAGGTATCAAGATAGAGAAACGGGCGCGCTGGTCCATCTGGAAAGGGGTCGGCGACTTCTGCGCTCAAGTCGGCCTTCCGCAGATGGCGCAGATGAGCACAGAAGACGCTTGGCGCGCGGCCGGACCGGAATCTAAAACCTGAGGTGTCCCGGCCCTTCAACCGGTGGCGAAAACAGATATTGGAGCGGCGCCGTGGGCGGCGGCGAAATGGGAACAGGCGAGCAGTGAGCACTCGGTTCTCCCTTCGCGGCGAGCGCCACGAGGGATCGGACCTTTTCTTCGACGAACAAGAAGCCGGCGCCCTCACGGCCGGTCAACTGGTCATCCGGCATCACGTTCCACCAGACGGCTTCGCAACCCTGCAGACCCGCCACGATCTGGACATAGTTCGCTCCGACCTGCACGCTCAGAAGTAGAGGCGGTCTATAGAAACCCGCGACACAGTCGTGCTGAATGCAGGCGACGCGCCCGTTCCCTAATGCCTGCGCGAACACCCATTCATTCTGAGGCAGCGACGCGATGTAGTCTGGCCGGGCGGGTGGCGGATCTGCGAAGGTCGCCCCGGAGACGGTTGTGGCGAGTATCAGAATCACTGGGAAGATTAGCATAGAGCGCATCGCAACCTCCCTAACCGGCCGAAGACTCGCTCCGACGCCGAGACCCTGCTCACCCCACTAAATCCTGCGTTCGTGCGGTTCGTGCGGTTCGTGGAAAAATCCGACCCACGCGTCCCCGACGCTCAAAGCCCACCCAGCAACACGTATTTGATCTCCAGATAATCCTCGATGCCGTATTTCGAGCCTTCGCGCCCCAAGCCCGACTGTTTGACGCCGCCGAATGGGGCGACCTCGGTGGAGAGGATGCCGTCGTTGACCGCCACCATGCCGTATTCCAGCGCCTCGGCCACCCGCACCACCCGGCCGAGATCCCGGGCGTAGAAATAGGCCGCCAGGCCGAAGATGGTGTCGTTGGCCATGGCGATGGCCTCCGCCTCGTCCTTGAAGCGGGTGAGCGTGGCCACGGGGCCGAAGATCTCCTCGCGGGAGATGGCCATGTCCGGGGTGACGCCGGTGACGATGGTGGGCTCGAACCAGGTTCCCCCAAGCGCGTGGCGATGGCCGCCGATGGTGGTTTTGGCGCCCGCCGCCAGGGCTTGGGCGAGCAGGGTCTCGACCTTTTCCACCGCCTTCATGTTGATCAGCGGACCCTGGGTCACGCCATCGTCGGCCCCGTCCCCGACCTTCATGGCGGCGACGCGCTCGGCCAGCTTGGCGGCGAAGGCGTCATGGACGGCGTCCTGGACCAGGAAGCGGTTGGCGCACACGCAGGTCTGGCCCATGTTGCGATACTTCGAGGCCAGGGCGCCGGCCACCGCGGCGTCCAGATCGGCGTCGTCGAAGACGATGAAGGGGGCGTTGCCGCCCAGTTCCATCGACACCTTCTTCACCGTGCCGGCGCACTGGACCATGAGCTGCCGCCCCACCTCGGTCGATCCGGTGAAGGAAAACTTGCGCACCGCCGGATGCTGGGTGAGCTCCAGTCCAATCGCCGAGGAGCGCCGCGAGGGGATGACATTGAACACCCCGGCCGGGATGCCCGCCCGCGCCGCCAATTCGGCCAGGGCCAGAGCCGACAGGGGGGTTTCCTGGGGCGGCTTGATGACGAACGTGCAGCCGGCGGCCATGGCCGGGGCGCACTTGCGGGTGACCATGGCGTTGGGAAAGTTCCACGGCGTGATCGCGCCCACCACCCCAATCGGCTGCTTGAGGGTCAGGATGCGCTTGCCGGCCTCGGTGGCGGGGATGACATCGCCGTAGACCCGCTTGGCCTCCTCCGCGAACCACTCGATGAAGCTGGCCCCATAGGCAATCTCGCCGCGCGATTCGGCAAGGGGCTTGCCCTGTTCTGCTGTCATCAGGCGGGCCAGATCCTCCTGGGCGGCCATGATCGCCTCGAACCATTTGCGCAACACCCCGGCGCGGTCCTTGGCCGTTCTCGCCGCCCAGGCCGGCATGGCGCGCCGCGCCGCCTCAATGGCGGCGCGGGCGTCGGCGGCGTCCAGGTTGGCGATGACAGCCAGGGTCTCGCCGCCGGCCGGATTGGTCACCGCGAAGGTTTCCCCGGACGCCGCGTCGATCCAGGCGCCATCCACATAGGCCTGGGTGCGCAGCAGGGTGGGGTCGTTCAGTTTGAGCATGATCTAAGCCTTCAGTTTTTCTCGAGCTCGCCTGAACCGAAACGGGCGTCCAGTATGGCCGGCGCCGAGCGCGCCAGCCCGTCCAGGGGTCCCGACGACAATAGCAGCACCACCTCATCGCCGGTGAGAGTTAATTCCAGATCGGCCAGAACAGCCGCCCCATCCGCGAACCCTTCCGCCGCCACCCCCGCACCTTGGATTCGTCGGAGGATTTCGTCCTGACCAAGCTGCCGGTGACTTTGCGCCCCGTGACCGGGCGGCGGCAGCAGCAGAACCCGCGCCACGCCGCCGAACACAGTGTCGTACCAGGCGAGCGACTCGACGTTGCGCCAGCTGAAGGCGTGCGGTTCAAACACCACCACCGCCGGGCGGCGCGGAAAATAGAGGGCGATGGCCTCGATGGCCGAGCGCGCCTTTTCATAGGACGAACCAAAGCCCTCATAGGCCGGAACCCGCGAGCGCGCCGTCTTCTTGTCCAGCCGCCGCTCCACGCCGCGAAACCGCCTAACGCCGCGTTGCAGGGCGCCGGCGTCGATGTCGCCGCGTTCGAGAAGCAGCGCCGCCGCCCCGACGATGTTCTCGATGTTGTGCAAACCGAGCAGTTGCGTCTCCAGGGCGATGCGCTCGCCGCGCGGGGTGACCAGGGTAAAGCGGCTGATTTCGCCGATCTCCACCGCCTCGGCGTGGTAGCCACCGCACGGGGCGACGCAGTACCAGACCACCCGCCGCCCCGCCGTGAGGCGGTGCAGAGCTTCGAACCCATGGGCGCACACCAGGAGCGCGTCGGGGGGCAGGATGGCGATCAGGTCGGCGAACGCCGCCTCGTAGGATTCCAAGGTGGGAAACACGTTCAGGTGGTCGTGGATCAGCGAACTGATCAGCAGGCAGTCCGGATGGTAGAGCAGGAACTTGGAGCGCCGGTCGCCGGGAGCCACAATGTATTCGTCGCCCTCGATCAGAAAGGCGGCGTCGGCGCCGGCGTGGCCGGTGGTTTCCAGATCGAGGGGAATGGCGCCGATGAAATAGCCCGGGTCCCGGCCGGCTTCGCGCAACAGGACGGCCGCCAGGGCGGTCAGGGTGGATTTGCCGAAGCTGCCGGCGATGACGATGGTGTCGCGGCCCTCGGTGTAGCGGCCGAGAAAGTCGGGGAAGCCGTGGCGCGGCACGCCCCGCCGTTCGAGTTCGGCCAGTTCGGGGTTGCCCGCCGCGCCCAGCTTGGCGCTCGACCCGACGATCGCCGCGTCGATGTTGGCGGGAACCAGAGCGGCGTCGAAGCCCACGTGCCAAGCGATCCCCAGCCGGTCCAGATAGGCGCTGATCGGCGGAAACGCGCCTTCGTCTGACCCCGAAACGTGGTGGCCTTCGGAGACAAGGATCGAGGCCAGAGCGCTCATCCCCGCCCCGGCGATGCCGAGGAAGTAGTAGTTCATGGGCGCGTGAATCCTCCCTCCCCTAATGGGGAGGGACAGACGGCGAAGCCGTCAGGGTGGGGAGTGGCGACGCTTCCCCGAGCAGTGGGGATTAGCGGATTCGACAAGGTTGCCGTCCTTATGGGTTGGTGCGGCTTCAGCACTCCCCACCCGTCTTCTCGCTTCGCTCGAAGCCACCCTCCCCAGAAGGGGAGGGAGGAAATGTCGATCGCTCCTCCCCTCAACCGATCGCCTCGTCGAACATGGCTGCGCGGGCGAACCGGGCGGGGGGCGAGCCGAAGGAGAGGATGCTGTCGTGATAGCGTTTGAGGGTGAAGTCCTTGCCCCGGCGCCGTTCGGCTTCGCGGCGGATGTCCCAATGCTCCTCGGAACCGACAAAATAGAACGGCAACTGAGCCGAACTCACCGAGGCGCGGATCCACTTGCCGGCCGCCTCGCCCTCCTCCTGGAAGGCGGTCTCCATCATCAGGGTCATGGCGGCCTCGCGGCTCATGGCGTCCACATGGATGGCCTGGTCGAGGATGGCGTTGGTGATCGAGCGCAGCTTGGTCTTCATCACCACCAGCTTGTAGAGCGGATCGCCGCCCTGAAACCCTTCCTGAGCCATCATCGTTTCAGCGTAGACCGCCCATCCCTCCACGAACGAGCCGCTGGACAGCACCGAGCGCAGCACCGAGGGATAGGTGTTGGCGTGGGCAAGCTGGACGTAGTGGCCGGGCATCGCCTCGTGGGTGGAGATATCGTCGAGGGCGCGGCGGTTGTACTCGCGCAGAAAGGATTCGGTCCTTTGCGCCGTCCAGTCGTCCGGGATCGGCGAGACGGCGTAGAAGGTGGCCAGGCCCTTGTCCAAGGGTCCAGGCGGGTCGCAATAGGCCACGGCGACGCCGCGCTGAAACTCGGGCATCAGGATCACCTGGACCGGCGAGGCGGGCAGGGTGATCAGGTCCTTGGCCTCGACGAAGGCGGTGGCCTGGGCGAGGCCTGCCCTGGCCGCTTCGACCACTTGGTCTCGCGCCGGATGATCGGCGGCGGCTATATCCAGCGCCGCCTTGATCACCGCCTGCTGCTGGGCGGGGGTGGGCGCCTCCGGAGCCTCCGGCGCCCCTGCGCGGCCGGCCAGGACGCCGCGCGCCAGGGCGTACATCTCCCCTCGCGTGGCTATCACCGCCGCCTCGGCGCGGCGGCGGATGTCCTGGCGCGACAGCGGCGATTCCAGGGCGAAGGCGAGCTTGGCGTCATAAAGCTTGGCGCCCAGGCGGAAATCGCCCTTGGCGCCCGGGGTCAAAGTCCCGTCGATCCAGGCCTGATGAGCGTTCACCGCCGCGGTCAGGGCGGCGCTCGCCGCCGCCAGCCGCGCCCGTTCCGCAGAGGGCAGATCGCCGGCATGGGGCATTATCAGCTCGCCGACGAGGCTGAGCAGGCCCTTGTTTTGCTTGGCCACCGTCTGGGCGTGGATGAGGGGGACGCGGGCGGGATCGAGATTGGCCCTGGCCTGGGCCAGCAGGGTCGGCAGTTTCTCCATCCGCGCCGTCGCCGATGCCAGGCGCGCCGGCAGGGGCGCGAAGTCGCGGGCCATCAGCGCATAGAGGGCGTCACCGGCCAGTTCGTTGTAGATCAGCGGGTCCCAAGCCCAGCTTTGCAAGACCTCGTCGGTCCAGATGTCATAGCGCAGCTTGTTGGCGAGAATGGCGGCGTCGATCTGGCGTGGCCGCGACACCCTGGCCGCCGGCATTCCCTCCAGATCGGCCAGCAGGCGACGGTTGGCGGCGACCTGGGCGGCGCGGCCGGCCGCCGAAAGATCGTCCAGCTCGGCATCATGGCGATGGTCGCCCAACTGGGTGGCGGCGACGGGGCCAAGCCGGGTCGTGGCGTCCAGCCAGCGTCCGGTCAGATCGTCGAAGGCGCGGTCGGGCCCGCTGGGCGCCGAAGCGGCCAGGGCCGGCCACGGGGCCGCCGCCGCGCCGAGGAGGGCCACCGCCGCGCGGCGCGAAAGGGTGTGGGTCATGGTCGTCTCCTCGCCGTTTCAGGTCACGGCGCCGATGGCGCGAGTCGGCGCGGCGCGCCAAGCTTCGCCCTGCATCACCTCATACAAGGTCTCGACCGCGCGCCACACGTCTTCATAGCCCAGATAGAGGGGGGTGATCCCGAACCGCAGGACGTCGGGCTCGCGGAAATCGCCGATCACCCCGCGGGCGATCAGGGCCTGGACGATGCGATAGCCTTCCGGGTGGGCGAAGGAAATGTGACTGCCGCGCCGCGCCGCGTCGCGTGGGGTGAGGAGTTCAAAGCCGTGGCCGCCGCACCGCGCCTCGACCTGGCCGCCGAACAGGTCCCACAGCCGGACCGACTTGGCCGCCACCGCGCCCATGTCCGCTTCCAGGGCCAGATCGATCCCCACCTCCAGAGCCAGCAGGCCCAGAATCGGCGGGGTGCCGCACAGGAAGCGGCCGATCCCCGCCGCCGGCTGGTAGTCGTCGGTGAAATCGAAGGGCGCCGCATGGCCCATCCAACCCGATAGCGGCGAGCGAAGGGTCTCGTGCAAAGCCTCGGCGACGAACAGGAAGGCCGGCGCGCCCGGTCCGCCGTTGAGGTATTTGTAGCCGCAACCCACCGCCAGATCGGCCCCGGCGCCGCACAGGTCCACCGACACCGCCCCGGCGCTGTGGCTCAGATCCCACAGGGCCAGGGCGCCGGCCTGGTGGGCGCGAGCGGTGATCGCCGCCATGTCCCGCCGCGCGGCGCTCTTGTAGTGGACGTGGGTCAGCATCACCACAGCCACATCCTCGTCGATAGCCGCCTCGACATCCCCGCTCGCCACCGCCCTGAGCCGAGCCCCCGGCAGAACGGAGGCGACGCCGCCGGCGATGTAGAGATCGGTGGGAAAGTTGCCGGCTTCGGTCAGGATGACCGTGCGCCCCGGCCGTCCGCCGAGGGCCGCCGCCAGCAGCTTGAAGAGATTGACCGAAGTGGAATCGGCGACCACCACCTCGTGCGCCGCCGCCCCGATCAGGCCGGCGATCTTGCCGCCGACCCGGGCCGGCGCGCCGATCCAGTCGGCGTCGTTCCAGCCGCGGATCAGGCGTTCGCCCCATTCGTGTTCGACCGCCGCGGCAATCCGGCCCGGAGTCGCCGCCGGCAGCGGACCCAGCGAATTGCCGTCCAGATAGATCACCCCGGGCGGCAGGACGAACCGGCCCCGGAAGGTGCGCAAGGGGTCGGCGCCGTCCCAGGCCCGCACTTCTTCCCGCGTCACGCTCACCGCGGCAGGTCCCTCAGCACCGCCCGTACCGGCGAGGCGTCCAGCCCGGCCAGCTTCAAAGGCGGGGCGATCAGTTCGTAGTCTCCCGGCGGCACGTCATCCAGCACCAGCCCC
>JBDTIW010000251.1:0-3724 GCA_039936215.1 Caulobacteraceae bacterium
AGGACCCTCGTGGTGGTCTCGCGCAGGTTGGACTGGATGGCCGCGTCGATGGGCAGGATGGCGTTCTTGTCCTCGATGAAGTCGCCGAGGTGGCTGTCTTCCTCGTCCCCGATCGGGGTCTCCAGGCTGATCGGCTCCTTGGCGATCTTGAGCACCTTGCGGACCTTTTCCAGCGGCATGGCCAGCTTTTCGGCCAGCTCCTCGGGGGTGGGCTCGCGGCCGATCTCGTGCAGCATCTGGCGGGAGGTGCGGACGATCTTGTTGATGGTCTCGATCATGTGCACCGGGATGCGGATGGTGCGGGCCTGGTCGGCGATCGAGCGGGTGATGGCCTGGCGGATCCACCAGGTGGCGTAGGTGGAGAACTTGTAGCCGCGCCGGTACTCGAACTTGTCCACCGCCTTCATCAGGCCGATGTTGCCTTCCTGGATCAGGTCCAGGAACTGCAGGCCGCGGTTGGTGTATTTCTTGGCGATGGAGATGACCAGGCGCAGATTGGCCTCGACCATCTCCTTCTTGGCTTGGCGCGCCTCGCGCTCGCCCTTCTGGACGGTGTGGACGATGCGGCGGTAGTCGTCGATGGGGACGCCCGATTCGGAAGCCAGGGCGGCAACCTCGCGGCGGATGGCGCCGATCTGGACGGCGTCGTTCTCGGTGAACTTGGCCCACCGCACCCCCAGGCCGGCGATCTTCTCGCACCAGGCCGGGTCCATCTCCGAGCCGAAATAGGCCTTGACGAATTCGTTGCGCGAAATGCCGTAGCTGTCGGCGGCGCGCAGCAGCCGGCCCTCCAGGCCCATCAGGCGCTTGTTGATCGTATAGAGCTGCTCGACAAGAGCCTCGATGCGGTTGTTGTTGAGCTTCAGGGTCTTGAGGTGGTGGACGATGGTGGTGTTGGCCGCCTCGTAGGCCTTGCGGTCGGCCGCCGACAGATCGGCGCCCTTGAGGCGGTGCTCGACCAGTTTTTCCTGCAGGCGGCGGAAGGCCTCGAACTCGGCGGCGATGGCGTCGAGCGTGGCCATGACCCCCTCGCGCAGTTCGGCCTCCATGGCGCTGATGGTGGGGCCGGCGCCGTCGTCGAAATCGGCCTCCTCGTCGGCCTGGGCGGCGGCGATGCGCGCGGCGTCGGCGTCTTCGGGACTATCGTCGACGGGGGGCGCTTCGGCGGTCGCCTTGGCGTCTTCCACCTCGCCGGCCACGGCGGCGTCCGACAGGGCCTGGGCGACCTGGCCGCCGTAGGTCTGTTCGAGATCGATCACCTCGCGTAGCAGGATGCGCCCGCCGCTGAGTTCCTCGCGCCACACCATGATGGCCTCGAAGGTGAGCGCGCTTTCGCACAGGCCGCGGATCATGGTGTCGCGGCCAGCCTCGATGCGCTTGGCGATGGCGATCTCGCCCTCACGCGACAGCAGCTCCACCGAGCCCATTTCGCGCAGATACATGCGCACCGGATCGTCGGTGCGGTCGAAGGCGCTCTGCTTGTCGGCCGCTTCGGCGACGGCGGTTTCCTCGCGGACCACCACCTCGGTCGTTTCGGCCGCTTCCTCCTCGGCCTCGACCACATTGACCCCCATTTCCGAGAGCATGGCCAGGGTATCCTCGATAGCCTCGGAGGTTACCTCCTCGGAGGGCAGCACCTTGTTCAGCTCATCCATGGTGACGTAGCCGCGCGCCTTGGCCTGCTTGATGAACTTCTTGACCCCGGCGTCGGTGAGGTCGAGCAGCGGGCCGTCGGGCGGCGGCGGAGCCTCGGGAGCTTCGGTCGTGGTGGTCGCGGTCATGGTGTTCATATAGGTCTCCGGCGTCGACGCCGCTTCCCGCGCGGGAGGCGTCGCCGAAAATGATTGATGACGACATCGACCTGAAAGGGCGTGGCCCTCTAAGGCGACTCGTCGAGTGTCCAGATCCGTCCCGTCTTGATCGCCCGTCGCAGCGCATCGCGTTCCGCCTTCAACGCCAGAAACGCCGACGCACCGGAACCCCCCGCCAAGTCCTGCTTGGCGCCGGCGAGGGCGTCTTCCAGCGCGGTCAGGCGAACCAAAGCGTCAAAAGCGCGCGACCACTGGGACCTGGCGGCGGCGAGGGTGACATCCTCTGTGAGGAAGGGCGCGCCCGCGTGCGTGGCGGCCCGGTCGATGTCAGTCAGCAGCGCGCTAAATCCGCTGGACGCCAAATGGCGTCGCAGGGCCTCGCTGTCAAGCACGTCGGCCTCGATGCGCAGACGGATGATTTCCCTGGCCAATTCGATGAGAACCGGATCGCCGAAGCCGCGCGTCTGCAAGGCTTCCAGATGATCGTCGAGGACCGGAGGGTCGGCGATGGCCTGTTTGGCCAGGGCGGCGGGAACCGGTTCGACGGCGCGGGCGAGGCGCCTGGCGGCGGCCCGGCCCTCGGGGGTGGGGAAGGTGAGCACCTCCGGGACGGGCCAGCGGCCCGACGCGCGGCCCCTGTATGGCGGCCGGCGACCGCTCGGCGGAGAGCGCCCGGGCGGGGGGGCGAACAGGTGATCGAACCGCGCCAGAAGGGCGTCGCGGTAGGCGCTGGCGAGGTCGCCGTCGGCGATCTGCCGGGCGGCGGCGCGCAGGCGTTGCTTGAGGCCCGACCGCCGTTCGGGGGTGTCCAGGGTCTCGCCGTCGCGCTCGCGGGCGAACAGGGCGTCGATCAGGGGCGTGGTGGCGGCGAGCTGGCTCTTGAGCGCCGCCGCGCCCTGTTCGCGTAGCACATCGTCGGGATCCTTGCCGCCCTCAACGAGGGCGAACTTGAAGCTCTTGGCGGGGGCGATGAGCGGCAGGGCGCGGTCGATGGCGCGCGAGGCGGCCTGGGCACCGGCGCGGTCGGCGTCGAAGCACAGGGTCGGCTCGGGATGAAGGCGCCAGAGGATTTCCATCTGGGTTTCGGTAAGGGCGGTCCCCATGGAGGCGACGGCCGCGACGCCGGAGCGCTGGCAGGCAATGACATCGAAATAGCCCTCGACCACCACCAGGGCGCCATCCTCGCCCGCGGCGTGCAGCAGGCGGCGCGCCTCGGGAAGGCCGTAAAGAAGCCGGCCCTTGTCGAACAGGCTGGTGTCCGGTCCGTTCAAATATTTGGCCCGCGCCTGGGGGTCCATGGCCCGGCCGCCGAACGAGACCATCCGGCCCCGGCCGTCGGCGATCGGGAATACGATCCGGTCGCGAAAGCGATCGTAGGAAGCCGATCCGTCCTCGGGAACGACCAGCAAACCCGCCTCGGCCAGTTCGCCGCCGCGCGCGCCCTTGGCGATCAGATAGTCCTTCAGCGCCGTGCGGCCGGGCGGGGAATAGCCTAGGCGAAAGCGGCTCCATTCGCCCTCCGGCAGACCGCGGCCGATAAGGTAATCGCGCGCCGCCTTGCCGGACGGTCGGCGAAGTTCGCCCTCGAACCAGGCGGCGGCGGTCTCCAGCCATTCGGCGAGCCCGGCCCGCGTCTTGTCCCGCGCCGCGGCTTCCGGGTCAGGGGCCGGCAGCGGCACCCCCGCCTCGGCCGCCAGCCGCTCCACCGCCTCCATGAAGCTCAGCCGCTCGGTCTCCTGCAGGAAACTGATCAGGTCGCCATGCTTGCCGCTGGAGAAGTCGTGGAAGAAGCCCTTGTCGTCGTTGACGAAGAAGGACGGGGTGCGCTCCTTGGTGAAGGGCGAGAGTCCCACATACTCGCGCCCCTGCCGGCGCAGCTTCACGCTCTTGCCGATCACATCGGAGAGGCGAAG
>JBDTIW010000252.1:0-8763 GCA_039936215.1 Caulobacteraceae bacterium
GCAGCGGCGTTGCAGGACCTCGGTGGCGCTGGCGTGAGCCAGGAGGTCGGCGTTGAGGGCCTGGACGGCGGCCGGCGCCTGGGCGGTCCCGGCGACGGGTGTTTCGGCGAGAAGGAGAGCGGCGGCAAGAAGAGAGCGGATCACTTGGGAATCCCTGTCGTCGATGACGCCCGCCGGCTTCCTAGCACAAGCAATCCAGCCTACCCTCCCCGCCGATGCCCGTTCCCGCCACGCCAAAAATCTATCACATCGTCCACGTTGATCGTTTGGCTTCGATCGTCGCCGACAAGCGCGTCTGGTGCGACTCGCATATGGCCGACAGGAGCGATGTCGGCACAACAATCGGCATGAGCAACATCAAGGCTCGTCGATTGAACGAGCTGACCCTGAATTGCCATCCAGGCCTGCGTGTCGGGAGCTGCACGCCATTCTATTTTTGCCCAAGGTCAGTCATGCTCTTTCTGATCCACAGGAAGAACGAGGATCTCGCTTACAAGGGCGGTCAAGAACCAATCATACATCTCGAAGCCGACCTGTATGATACCATCGAATGGGCCGAAAATAGTAGTCTGCGGTGGGCGTTTACTTTATCCAATGCCGGCGCTTATTATTTCGAGGATCGCGCGGATATTGCCAATCTTGCCGACATCAATTGGGAGGCAGTGTGGGCACGGCAATGGTCCGGGAACGCGGTCTCGCCAGCCGTGAAGGAAGGCAAGCAGGCGGAATTCCTGATCGAGCGTTGCTTCCCCTGGCGGCTCGTGGAGCGAATCGGCGTTCACTCACAAGCCGCCGTGTCGGCGGTGTCCAACGCCATGCAGAGCGCGGCGCATCGGCCGAGGATCGAAATTCGGCGCGATTGGTACTATTGAGGGGAGATGGCGATGATCGAGTTCAGAACCGGAGACATCCTGAGGGCGGACGCCGAAGCGCTGGTCAATACGGTCAACTGCGTGGGCGTTATGGGCCGGGGCATCGCCCTGCAGTTCAAGAACGACTTCCCCGCCAATTTCATGGCCTATGAAGCGGCCTGTGCGCGCGACGAGGTGCGGCCGGGCAGGATGTTCGTCTTCGAGACGCACACCCTCACCGATCCGAAGTTCATCATCAACTTCCCGACCAAGCGCCACTGGCGCGGCAAGAGCCGGATCGCGGACATCGACTCGGGCCTGACGGCGCTTGCTCAGGAGATCCGCGCTCGCGGCATTCGTTCGGTCGCCGTCCCACCGCTCGGCAGTGGCCTCGGCGGCCTCGATTGGGCGGACGTGCGCCCGCGCATCATCGAGGCGCTTAGTGACCTCGGCGATGTCAACGTGATCGTCTTCGAACCCAATGCCGCCCCCGTGGCGACGAAGTCCCGCGAAGTCCCGACCATGACAACCGGCCGGGCGGCGTTGGTCGTCTTGATGCATCGCTACCTCGGCGGTCTGATGGACCCGTTCGTGACCCTGATCGAAATTCAGAAGCTGATGTACTTTATGCAGACAGCGGGTGAGCCGCTGCGCCTGAACTACGTCAAACACCACTATGGTCCCTATGCCGACAACCTGCGGCATGTCCTCTACGCGGTCGAAGGACACCTCGTGTCCGGCTATGCCGATGGCGGCGATGCACCCGACAAGCAGATCGAACTCGTCCCCGGCGCGGTGGCGGACGCCGAGGCATTCTTGGCCGAAGATGACGTGACACGAGGTCGTTTCGATCGCGTCGGGGAGCTGGTCGAAGGCTTCGAAACGCCATTCGGACTGGAATTGCTGACGACCGTGCATTGGGTGGCGACGCGCGAGCAGGCGGCCGACGCGGATGACGTGGCGACCAAGGTTTATGCCTGGAACGATCGCAAAAGGCGCTTTTCGCCGCGCCAGATCGGCATCGCCTTCGACACCTTGCGGACGAAGGGGTGGTTGGCGGCGGCATGACGCGAGGCGGCGGCGATCTCGATCTTTCAGGCATATGGCACGGCCGCTTCAGCTTTCCGCGCAATTTCGAACCGGTGTCCTTTGCCGCCACCCTGGCTGAATCCGACACTTGGCTCTCCGGATCGACCGAAGAGGTGGGGATGAGGGGCGAGGCGGCCGGAAAGACGATCGGCGCGACGCTGCAGGGGCGGCGGCATGGAAGCGCCGTCGCCTTTCTGAAGACCTACGATGCGCTCCTGCGCGGCTACGACGCAGTCCGCTACGATGGCGCGGTGAATGCCGAGGCGACCGAGGTCGTCGGCCGTTGGACGATTCCCGGCAATTGGTCGGGCGCTTTCCTGATGATCCGAGCCAGCGGAATCACCGATGCGGTCGCGCGCGAGACCGAGGCCGTGAATTCGGCTTGAGCGTTAGGCCGCCAAACGCCCTCGTTCCCCTAATCCCCCACCCCCTCCAGCGCTCCCTCCAGGTCGGCGATCAGGTCCTTGGGGGCTTCGATGCCGATGGAGAGGCGGATCATGCCTTCGTCGATGCCGATGGCCACCCGCTCGTTGACCGAGACGCCCGAATGGGTGGTGCTGCCGGGGTGGCAGGCCAGGGATTCGGTGCCGCCCAGGCTGACCGCCAGCTTGAACACCTGCAGATGGTCGAGGACCTTGAACGCCGCCTCGCGCCCGCCCTTGACCACGAAGGAGAAGGTCGCGCCGCGAGCGCCGCATTGGCGCGCGATCACCCCGCCGGCCGGCGAGGCGGGATCGACGGCGCCTAGATAGGCGACGCTTTCCACGCCGGGCTGGACGGCCAGCCAGTCGGCCACCTCGCGGGCGTTGGCGAAGGCCTTGTCCATGCGCAGGCGCAGGGTCTCCAGGGACCGGGTCAGCATCCAGCAGCTATGGACGTCGAGCTGGTTGCCGATCAGGTTGCGCAGGGAGCGCACCTTCTTCATCAGCGTCGCCGAGCCGGCCACCGAGCCGGCCACCAGGTCGCTGTGGCCGCCGACATATTTGGTCAGGGAATAGACCACCAGGTCGGCCCCGTGATCGAGCGGCGACTGGTAAAGCGGTCCCAGCAAGGTGTTGTCGACGATGACGACCGGCTTCGTCCCTTGGCGCGCCGCCGCCTCGGCCGCGACCTTGGCCATCAGATCGAGATCGACCACCGAGTTGGTGGGATTGGCCGGGGTCTCGACATAGATCGCCGCCAGGGGACCCTTTTGCATCGCTTCCTCGGCCGCCGCGCGGACCTCGGCCTCGTTCACGCCGTCGACGAAGGTTGCGCTCCTGACGCCCAGCCGGGCCAGCAGGGTGTCGAACAGGGTCTCCGTGCCGCCGTAGAGGGGGCGACTGCGCAGCACCGACTGGCCGGGCTCGATGACGGCCAGCAGGGCGGTGAGGATGGCCGCCATGCCGCTGGAGAACACCGAACAGGCGTCGGCGCGCTCCAGCACCGCCAGGCGCTCCTCCACCACCTGGAGGTTGGGATTGTTGAAGCGGGTGTAGATGAGGCCGGCGTCGGCCCCCTCCGGCGCGGCGCCGCGGCCGCTCATATAGTCGAAGAGGAGCTTGCCCTCCTCGCAGGTCTTGTAGGCGAAGGTGGAGGTGAGGAAGATGGGGATCTTCACCGCCCCTTCGGAGAGTTCCGGATCGAAGCCGTAGCCCAGCATCAGGGTCTCGGGCTCGAGCTGATGGGCCCCCACCCGCGACTTGCGAAAATCCCGCTTGGTCATGATTCCTCTCGATGGGTGGTTTCAGGCGCCGACCTTAGCGCGGACGCGAAGCCGCGTCGCCCCGTGTTCGCCCTAGCTTGGGTTCGCCCTAGCTTGGGTTCCACCTTGCTTGCGTTCGCGCGGCGTGGCGCCATTTAGCGGTAAGACACGCCCCCCGGAGATCCCCATGCCCCGCAACGTCGCCGTCATCGTCGGAAGCCTTCGCCGCGAGTCGTTCAACCGCAAGATGGCCCTTGCATTGGCCGCCCTGGCTCCGCCGACTCTCAAGCTGAAGATCGTCGAGATCGGGGCCCTGGCCCTCTACGACGAGGACATCGAGGCGGAGGCGCCGGCCCCCTGGCGGGATTTCCGGGCCGAGGTCAAGGCCGCCGACGCGGTGCTGTTCGTCACCCCCGAATACAACCGCTCGGTTCCCGGGGCGCTGAAGAACGCCCTCGATGTCGGCTCGCGCCCTTACGGTCAGAGCGCCTGGAACGGCAAGCCGGGCGCGGTGATCAGCGTCTCGCCAGGGGCGGCCGGCGGTTTCGGGGCCAACCATCATCTGCGCCAGTCGCTGGTCTTTCTGAACGTGCCGACGATGCAGCAGCCGGAGGCCTATATCGGCGGCGCGGCCCGCCTGTTCGACGATCAAGGCCAGGTGGCCAAGGACGAGACGCGCGCCTTCCTGACCCAGTTCATGGCGGCGTTCGCGGCCTGGATCGAGGTCGTCCTGAAGGCATGAGCCGCGCCCTCTCGTAGCGCGGGCTTCCAGCCCGCTCTTCGCCGCCGATATGAAGAGCCAGCTGGAAGCCGGCGGTACGAGGGGCGGGCTTGACCAGGCGGGGGCGGGAGGGTTCACACTCGCCCGATGACCGCCCACGCCCACCACGATCACGGCCACCACCATCACGCCCCCGCCGCGTTCGGGCGCGCCTTCGCGGTCGGCATGGCGCTGAACGGGGCCTATGTGATCGTGGAGGCGACCTATGGGGTGCTGGCCAACTCCCTGGCCCTGCTGGCCGACGCCGGGCACAATTTCGGCGACGTGCTCAGCCTGGGGGTGGCGTGGCTGGCCGCCTGGCTGGCCCGGCGGGCCCCCAGCGCCCGCTACACCTATGGTCTGCGCGGCTCGTCGATCCTGGCGGCGCTCAGCAACGCGGCGCTGCTGCTGGTGGTCACCGGCGGCATCGCCTGGGCGGCAATCCTGCGCCTGGCCCATCCGGCGGCGGCGGTGGGGACGACGATGATGATCGTGGCGGCGGCCGGGGTGGCGGTAAACGGCTTCACGGCCTGGATGTTCGCCTCCGGGCGCAAGGGCGATCTGAATATCCGCGGCGCCTTCCTGCACATGGCCTCCGACGCCCTGGTGGCGGCCGGGGTGGTGGTGGCCGGCGGCCTCATCCTGGTGACCGGCTGGACCTGGCTGGACCCGGCCGTCAGCCTGATCATCGGGGCGATCATCGTTCTGGGAACCTGGTCGCTGATGCGCGAATCGCTGGACCTGGCTCTGCACGCGGTGCCCACCGGCGTCGATCGCGCCGCCGTGCTGGCCTATCTGGGCGGTCTGCCCGGGGTGAGCGAGGTGCACGATCTGCACATCTGGGGCATGAGCACCACCGAGACGGCGCTGACCGCCCATCTGGTCAGGCCGGACGGTGCGATCGACGACGGCCTGCTGCACCGGGCCTGCGCTGAACTTCGGACGCGCTTTGCCGTCCACCACGCCACCTTGCAGGTGGAGAGCGGCGGCGGCGCCCACGCCTGCGAACTGGCCCCGCACGAGGTGGTTTAGGGGCGGTGGCGCGGCTCCGACGTCGCGCGATCAGGCGATCATCGGTTTGACAAGCGACACCTCATACCCTCGCCATGCCGCCCCTGCCTGGGTCGCCGCGGCCGCCGCCCTTCCCCCAAGGCCGGCCATGGCCGCGATGAACGCGTGCTTCGGCGCCGGGCCGGCGCCGGGCGCCGAGGGGTCGAGGACGATCACGCCCCCATGGCCGTCGTCGCCGGCCGTGAACGTCGAAGCCGTATAGTCGCCGACCAAGGCGATGTTGGCGGTGTGGGTCCCATCGGTGACGGTGAGCACCCCACCGCTGGCCGTGCCGCTGTAGGTGGCCTCGGCGGCGCTGACGAAGCCGATGTCGCGCAGGTCCAGGGACGTGCCGCCGGCCTTGGAAAAGCCGGTTATCGCGCCAGCGTAGGCCTGGGACCGGGCCAGCTCCAGCACCCCCTTGCCGTGGGTGAAGTCGACGTTTTCGGTGAACGCTCCGACGGCGTCGAGGGCGCCATTGCGGATCCGGACGATCCCGCCTCCGGTCACCGCCCCATCCAGGGTGAGGGTTCCCCGGGCGACCAGCAGGGTTCCGCTGTTGTCGAGAGCGCTTAGCACGCTCACCGCCCCGCCGTCGGCGGCTTCGATCAAGCCGGCGTTGACGATCGTGTTGGCGCCGGTGTCGATGACAAGTCCGGCGGCGAAATCACCGAGGATCACCCCCATGGCGCCGTTGACCAGGGTCAGGCTTCCCCCGCCCAGGGTTCCGGCCCCCATGATCCTGTTGTCGACATTGGTCAGGGTCGCGGCCGGGCTCGCACCGACGATCGCGTTCCCGACCTTGTCGGCGAGGTCGACCACGCCGCCGCCTGAAAGCGTGGCGCCCGCCCCGCCGATGGCGAGGGTGGTCGCGGCGCCGGAACCGCGCAGATCGATCCGGCCGGCGTTGGCGATGGCGCCCTCGATAGCCAGGGCGGTGTGGTTGGTGACGCGCAGGATGGCCTGATTGGTCACCGCCGAGGTCGTCCCATCCAGGGTGTTGGCGCCGGCGAAGGTGCGGATCACCCCCGTACCCGCCGATTTGAGCGTGCCGCCGATCAGGGTCGCGCTGGCGAGGCGCACCCGCGATCCGTCTCCCGCCAGGATCGTTCCACCGGCCGAACCGTCGACGGTCGTTCCGCTGATGGTCAGGCCGCCGGCGCCGGTGGCCTCGATGAGGCCGGCGTTGGCGACCGTGTTGCTCCCGGTGGCGAGAATGAGGGCGTTGGGGCCGGTCGCGTCGACGATCCCGGCCGCCTCGTTCACGAGAGTCAGGGTGGCGGAGCCGATGGTCCCGGCGCCGGCGATGGTGTTGTCGACATTGGTCAGCGTGGCCGCCGAAACCCCGCCGACGATCTGGTTGGAGAGGGAGTCGCTCAGGGTCACCTGGCCGCCGCCGCTCAAAGGGGTGTTCTGGGCGATGGCCAGGGTCGTCGCATGGCCGGCGCCCTGGGCGGCGATGGTTCCGCTGTTGACGATCGCTCCTTCGAGGCTGAGCGTCTGGCTGTCGGCGATATCGACGACACCCTGATTGGTAAGCGCCGAGGTCGCGCCGTCGAACGTCGCCCCCGCGGCGTCGATTGTTCCCGTGCCGACGACACCGAGAGTCCCGCCGGAGATCGCGGCCCCGATAACGACATTGGCGTTTCCCGCCAGGATCGTGCCGCCGGCATTGGCGACCGCGCCGTCGATGGTCAGGCCGCCCGAGCCGGTAGCTTCGAGCAGGCCCGTGTTGACGATGGCGGTGGCTCCGGTGTTCAGCGTCAGCGCGAAGTGGCTCGCCGCGTCGATCGTCCCGGCGTTGGTGACGGCGATGGAGGTGAGCGCGCCGCCGCCGCCGTCGCCGCTCAGCACGCCGCCGACGGCGAGGGTCAGCGTTCCGCCGCTGATCGTTCCGCCTTGAAGGCTGATATGGCCGCCCTTGCCGACGCTGACCGCGCCGCCGGTATTGGTCACGGTCGCACCCGAGACCACCAGGAGGCCGGCGCCGAGCGCGTTCAAGACTCCGGTATTGGTCACCGCGCTATCGATCATCAGGCCGCCCGCGCCGGTGGTCTTGATAACGCCGGCGTTGCCGATGGCGTTGGCGCCGGTGTCGAGCGTGAGGGCGGTGGCCCCCGTGGCGTTGATGATCCCGCTCGCCTGATTGATCAGGGTCAGGGCGCCCGAGCCGATCGTCCCGGCCCCGGTGATGGTGTTGTCGAGATTGGTCAGCGTCGCCGCCGAAGCCCCGCCGGCGATGTCATTCATGAGAAAATCGGTCAGGGTGATCTTGCCGCCGCCGCTCAGGGTCGTGTTCTGGGCGATGACCACGGAGGCGCTGGCCGGCGATCCGGCGCAGTCGATCGCGATTACGCCATGGTTGGCCAGCGATCCGCCGACCGAAAAAGTCGCGCCGGCGCCGATCTGAACCGTGCCCGCGTTGGCGGCGGTCCCCGTTCCGGCCGTGACGGCGAACACACCGCCGGTGATGGCCAGGGTCGCCTTCGCGGCGGTCTGGAGGCTGTAGACGATTTCGCCGACCGACGAGGTGACGGAATAGGCCGTCGATCCGAACGCACCCAGAACGACACCGTTGTTGGCGCCGGGAACGACGCCCTCGGTCCAGTCCGCCGCGGTTGCAAAATCGCCGCTGACCGCGTTGGCCCAATGCACGGGGGTCGGCGGATTTGTCGATACCGTGTCGATGATGGCTCCCTCGAACCGGGCGGCCTCAAGGAAGCGGTCACTGTTGGTGGTCTGGATGGCGATCGTGTTCATCCCGGAAACGAAATCGCCGGCCCCGTTCGAGAGCGCCGTCCAGACGGTCCAGCCATCGTGGGCGGCGGAGCCTAGCGCGTGCCCGTTGAGATAGACCGTGCCCGAATCGTCGAGCTTGAACTGTCCACCGGAAAGCGTTGCGTCGGCTGGGTTATAGCCGGTCAGGTCGAAAGTGAACGTATAGGTGACGTTGCCGTTGTCCGAGTTGTCTGGATCGGCCGCGATCCAGGACGACCCCGGTCCGTTGGCGCCCCATGGGCCGTTCCAATCCCTGTCGCCAGGCGCCGTCGTATAGGCGATCGGGCCGTTCTTGTAGTTGTCGGCGTTGCTCACCGTCCAATGGGCGTCGGCGAGATCGCCGGTCGTCTGGATGGCGCCCGAGGCGTCCTGGCCGGTGGCGAGGTTGAGGCTGAACCCGCTCCCCGTGGGTGGGGCGGCGGAGGTCCAGACTTGGGGGATGGCGCCCGCGCCGCCCCAGTCGAGCCTGCCCGCGTCGGGCGTGAAGATTCCGCCCACGACACCCAGGGTGGCGCCGGCCGACGTCTGGACGCCGGGGCCGGCGTAGGACG
>JBDTIW010000253.1:0-3036 GCA_039936215.1 Caulobacteraceae bacterium
CGTTTGTGGCTCCGGAAACCAGGGCCGCCTTGTCCTTGGCGCTGCCATTGACGAGGATCGCCGTCGCCGTCGCGTTCGGATCGGTCCAGCCCACCGCGTTGCTGTCGTAGGACCGGAGCGTCCCGAAGTTGTCGATGGTCGCCGCCCCGGCTCCAATGATCACGGCTGACTGAGAGCCCTCGAGCAGGGCGATCGTGTCCGTGACCGAGCCGTTGGTCACCATGCCGCCGCCGCGCAGGTAGATCCCTGAATAGGCGCCCCCGCCCACGCCGCCGACCAGAGTGCCAAAGTTCACCACGCTCGCGGACTGTGCCGCGATGACGCCGTCGCCATGCCCGTAGAGGACCGCCGCAGTGTCGCCGCTCGCCCCGTTGGTCACGGCGCCGCCACCCGTCAGGTTCACCCCGGCCCCGGCGCGCGCGACGATCGTTCCGAAGTTGACGATGTTCGCCGTTCCGGCGGCGACGCTCACCCCCGCGACCGCGCCGCTAATGCGCGCACTTCTGTCCTGAAGCCCCCCGTTGATCACGGTGTCGCCCCCGGCCGCCAGGAAGATCGCGGTCCCATAGAGACCTGAGATCGTTCCGTAGTTGGTCACCGAGGTCGCGCCATACGAGACGACGCCACCGCTCCTGCCCTGCATGAGGGCGGCCGCCTCACCGCTCGCGCCATTGATCACCGTGCCCCCGTTCGCGAGGCGCACGCCGTCGCCATACTGTCCAACTCCGAGGATGACGGCTTGGTTGGTGATGGTTGTCGCCGCGTCGCGGGCGTAGATCCCGCTATAACCGATCATCTCGGCATAGGGGTGTTGGGCCGAGCCGTTGACTATCGAGATCGGCGCCGTGGCGTAGAGAGCATAGCCAAAGTCGGCCCCGAGCAGCCCCTGGTTATTCACGCTAGCGTCGTGCCTAACCGTCAGAGCCGCGCCGGGGCCGGAATTGCCGATGGTCCCCGTGCTCGTAATGTCCAGGGTGTCGAACCGCCGGCCGAGGGTGTAGCCGCCGCCGACATAGGTGGAGATCGTCTTGGTGGTCATGGCGTGGCCTCCCGGTCCAAGCGCGAACCACGGTCCATCATCCGACGACCGACCGGCAGCGCCCCTGGACCGCACTTCAAGGCGCGCCAGCCACTTCAGAGTTCGGCGGGTCTCCTAACACGGCGCCCGGCGGGCGTGGAATGGCCCGGCGATCACATTTCGGCGACCGCATGCCGCTGAAGATCACGCCATGGCCCGTTCCGCTGACCGATCCGTTCACCGTCGGCACCCCGCCTCCAGCCGCGAGC
This sequence comes from Caulobacteraceae bacterium, assembly GCA_039936215.1. Lineage (GTDB taxonomy): Bacteria > Pseudomonadota > Alphaproteobacteria > Caulobacterales > Caulobacteraceae > Acaudatibacter. Next base: position 1,288 of record JBDTIW010000253.1, read on the forward strand.
CGGCCGCTCAGACGCCGAAGCCCGCGCTGGCGCCGGGCGCGAGCGGTAGGCCCTCCATTCGCCCTACGTGGTCCAGAGGCAAGCGATCCTGGCCGATGCCCTCGCCCGCAGTTAGGGTCGCCTTCAGACGGGTCGCGAAGCACTTCAACCATGAAGACCCAAGACATCGAATACATGGTCGCCGGCCAAAGGTATGTTGGCTACCTGGCGGTCGATGACGCCAAGGCCGGACGACGGCCGGGGGTGCTCGTTGCGCCCGAAGGGGGCGGCTTGGCGGACCTGACCAAGTCGATTGCGCGTTCCCAGAACTTCGCCCGCACCGCAAGGCAACGGTCGGGCAATTGGTGGCTTGGCGTTTCTTCGAATCCAAGAATCGGCTTCGGCGACGGACGACGGCTCCAAGCTTCAAGGCGAGCGTGTTACGTCATCGGTTTCGATCGGCGAAATCGCGGCAGTCGGTATCTATTTGGTGTCTACCACAAAGTGATGGGCCGTGCGATCAATTTCGAAAATTACAACCTTTTGATAATATGCAAGAAAATGGTGGACGCGGCTGGGATCGAACCAGCGACCCCCTCGGTGTGAACGAGGTGCTCTCCCGCTGAGCTACGCGTCCGTCGGGGGAGAGGCTAATACCGGCTCGGCGGGAGTGGGACAAGGGCGCAGGAGCCGGGCGCAGGCGGGCGGCAATTCATCGAAGTGGTCGACAAGGATGTCGGGGCCAAGGTCGCGGGCCGGGATTTCCGTATAGCCGAAGCTGACCAGCACCAGGGGAACGCCGGCGGCGCGGGCCGCCCCGGCGTCGGAGGCCGAGTCGCCGACCATAAGGGCGAAATCCCGCCGCCCTCCGGCCCGTTCGATGGCGGCGATCAGATGGCGGGGATCGGGCTTGGCGGCGGGCGCGGCGTCGGCCCCAACGATGGCGTCGAAGCGGTCCGCCAGACCGAGCGCCTTGAGCAGGGCTGCCGACAGATCGGTGCGCTTGTTGGTGCAGACGGCCAGGCGCGCACCCGCCGCCGCCAGGGCGTCCAGCGCCGCCACTACGCCTGGAAAGGGGCGGCTGCGATCGGCGATGTGGGCGCGGTAATGGTCGATGAAGCGCTCGAACAAGCCCGTCAGCCGGGCCTCGCCGAGCGGCGCGCCGCCGGCCGCGAAGCCTTTGGCCAGCATGGCCCGCGCCCCCTGCCCGATCATCGGCCGCGCCTCGTCGAGCGCAAGGGGCGACACGCCCTCCTCGGCGAGCAGCACATTGAGGGTGGTCACCAAGTCCGGCGCGGTGTCGACAAGGGTTCCGTCCAGATCGAACACCACCGTGGCGCCGGCGAGATCGGCAAGGCTCCGAGGCAAGATGAACTCCACAATCGAAACGCGTCGCGGTTTCGGCTAAAGCCCTGCCCATGGCAAGGCGCCCCGCCTTGAAGCCAAGGATTCGCCCATGACCGCCAGACCCGCGCGTCCCCGAGCCGCGATCGTCCTGGCCGCCGGCAAGGGCGAGCGGATGAAGTCGCCCCTGGCCAAGGTGCTGCACAGGATCGGCGGCCGGGCCATGGTCGATCACGCCATCGACGCGGCGTCGGCGTTGGGTTGCGAGCGGATCGTGGTGGTGGTGGGGGCTCATTCCCCCGAAGTGCGCGCCCACGTGGCGGCGCGGCTTGGCGAGGCGGCGATCGCGGTTCAGGATCCGCCGCTTGGAACCGCCCACGCGGTCCTGGCGGCGAAAGAGGCGCTGGCCGACTTCGCCGGCGATGT
>JBDTIW010000254.1:0-9483 GCA_039936215.1 Caulobacteraceae bacterium
GCATCCGGTAGTTCCAGAAACGAGAACAAAACGGAATCAAGTTTCCGGTCGGGGTGGGATTTCGCCACCGTCGCCGGCACTGTTGCCGACATTGGCGGCCTCAAAAATCCGTATGCGATTCCCCTGCCGAGCCTGTCGCCGAGCCTTGAGAGTATTCCAGGCGCCTGATAAGGCGGGCCACGATCCGGATTGGCGAGGCCACTGCGGCCGGATTCCTGATCCTTGGGAGCGGACTCCAATGAACGTATCGAGCTGGAATGGCGCGACCGGCAATTGGCGCAACGCTGCCGATTGGTCGAACGGGGTCCCGGACGCCGCCACGGAGGCCGACTTCACTGCGTCCGGCGCCTATACCGTGACGCTTTCGCGATCCGACGCTTTCACTGTAGGCGCGGTCGACTTCAACGCCGCGGGGGCGACCCTGGCGTTGCAGGGATCGCTCACCGTGAACGGCGTCTTCGACCTGAAGGCCGGGACCCTGGTGATGTCCAAGGCCGGAGTGATCCACGGCGGCACGCTGATGATGGATGGCGGAACGCTCGTCTCCCAGGGAGGTCTTGGCTCGCAGGGCGGTCGGTTGGACGGCGTCCACTTGGCGGGCAGGCTCAACCTGGCGACGCCCGTCGAGACGCTGAAAATCACCAACGGCCTCACGGGGGTCTCCGGCGCCCAGATCTGGCTCAGCGGTGGCGAAGACAGCCTGACGTTCATTGGCGCCCAAACGATCGACAATGTTACGATCGTTCTCGACGACTCCGCCTCATTCAGTGTCGTCTATACGAAAGACACCCTGACGTTCGGGGCCAACGCCACGCTGACGACCACTGCGTTTGGACCGGAGGGCGTTCTCGCCGGATCCGGCGTGGTCAACAATGGAACAATCACTTCTGCCCCGAGCGGCGCGCTCGGCACGTTCAATATTGGCCTGAACCACAGTTTTATCAACAATGGTCTGGTCACAGCCGCCTCAAACCTCGATATCACCGCGAGCAAAGTGGTCAATAGCGCCAGCGGCGCGGTGAACGTCGGCCAGTTCATTAACGTCCTCATTCAGGGAAGTTTCTACAATCGCGGTTCGCTGACGATCGCCCCATCGGGCTCCGTCGACATCGCCAGCAACACGACCATCGTGAACGCGGGGACGATCTCTGTCGGGGCCGGGAGCCTGTCCCTCGATCAGAGCACCGGCCCTGGCGTCGTCTCCTTCACCAACACCGGCGCTATCACGATCGGCCAGCAGGGATCGTTGGCGCTTCTGTTCAACTTCACCATCGCCTCATTGAGGAACATCGTCGACGCTGGAAGGCTGTACCTTGGGGGAACGCTGGACAACCCCGGCGGAACCCTGCACCTCGACGCTGGCCCGATCTTTGGCGGCGCGGGGACCACGTTGGGCTATGGGGGCCTGTTCTCCGGCGGGACGGTGGTCCTGGGCGGCGCCCACCTCGCCTACACGGGCGGCGGCCTGGCCAACGTGACCTTCGAGGGCGGCCTCGACCTTGGAGCGGCCAACGCCTCGGTCAACCTGGACGGCGGGGTCGTCGTCACCTCCGCGAACGGAACCGGGCCGGGCGTCATCAATCTCACCGGCGCCGGCGCCTCCCTGACCTTTTTCGACATGACGGGAACGACGGCCAACGGCATCGACAACGTGAGGATCAAAGCGGGCAATTCCCGCAGCGCCGTCGTAATCGCCCCGCAGAATTTCGACGGGGCGGCGGAAACTCTTACCCTCGGCGCCCACGCCAGCATCGTCAGCACCGCAGCCGGGGCGCAGGTCATCGTACAGAATGGGGCCGCGGCCGGTTCGATCATCGTCAACGCCGGCCGGATCGAGGCCGCGGCCTCAGGCGGGAGTTTCTCGGTGACCATCCCGACGCTGGAGAATGACGGCCAAGTGATCGTTTCCAACGGCGACACCTTCGCGCTATCCGGCGCTCTCACGGGAAGCGGCCAGCTCGTCGTCGAGACCGGCGCCACCGCCCAGATCGGGGCGGCGGCCGCAAACCAAAGCGTCGTCTTCGCCGACGCCGCCGGAACCCTGAAGCTCTCGTCGGCCGCGAAGTTCGCCGCCACCCTCTCTGGCGCGGTCATCGGCGACAAGATCGATCTCCTAGGGACCCCTGCCACTGCCGCCACAGTCAATGCAAACGACCAGCTGGTGATCACCGATAATGGCGCGAAGGTGGCCACCATCCAACTGGCGGGTGACTATGCCAACACGACCTTCAATGTGGCGAGGGACGGCGCCGGCGGATCGCTCATCACGCTGGCGAACGCGCCGGCGATTCACGGCATCGTGCGGGCAATGGCCAGCCTGGTTGGCGCTGGCGGCCCGGGCGCCTTAGCCGGGGCGCACGCCGAGCCGACGCGATCCATGACCTTGGCGCGCCCGGCGGTACCCTGACGGCCGAAACTTAGGGCGGAGGCGGGAATTCTCGGCCTGCTGCCGGAGGGCCATCACCGGCCATTGAGCCAATGTCCGATATGGGGCCGGCTTCAGACCGAAACGCTGGGGCGCAAGGCCAGTCGCTGGTCCGGCATGCGACGTGGGACTTGAGCCGCGCGTAGGATCGGATGGGTTCCTCGAATTTCAAACGCCTCCACGCGCCTTGGGGCGCAGAGGAACTCACCCAGCCCGGATCGCCCCTACTCCCCCTTCCGATGCCGCCCGAAGTCCGGCTCGGGGGTCTCCTGGCCAGCTTCGATGACGCCGCGGCGGATTTCGCGGGTGCGGGTGAAGAGGTCCTCCAACTTGGCGCCCTCGCCCCAGCGGATGGCGCGCGACAGGGCCTGCAGATCCTCGGTGAAGCGGCCGAGGATCTCCAGCACGGCGTCCCGGTTGGCGAGGAAGACATCGCGCCACATGATCGGGTCGGAGGCGGCGATGCGGGTGAAATCGCGAAAGCCGCCGGCCGAGTACTTGATCACCTCGCTTCGTGTGACCTCTTCCAGATCGGCGGCCGTGCCGACGATGTTGTAGGCGATCAGGTGCGGCAGGTGCGAGGTCACCGCCAGGACTAGATCGTGGTGGCGCTCGTCCATCGTCTCCACCTGGGCGCCCAGGGCGATCCAGAAGGCGGTGAGGCGCTCCACGGCGGCGAGGTACGGGGCGTCGCGGCGATCCTGCGGCGTGAGGATGGTCCAGCGGCCCTCGAACATGGCCGCGAAGCCGGCGTCCGGGCCGGACTCCTCCGAGCCGGCGATGGGGTGGCCGGGAATGACGAAAACGCTGGGCGGCATGACCTTGGCCAAGGCCTCGGCGATGGCGGCCTTGACCGAACCGACATCGGTCACCGTCGCCCCGGCTTTCAGGGCAGGCGCGGCCAGGGCGGCGGCCTGGCCGATGGCCAGGGGCGGGGCGGCGAACATCACCAGATCGGCGCCCCGCGCCGCTTCGGCGGCATCGGCGGTGATCGTGTCGGCCAGACCCAGGGCGACGACCCGGGCGCGGACCGCTTCGCTGGGATCGGCCACCGCGATCTTGCCCACCACGCCGGCGGCGCGGGCGGCGCGGATCACCGACGAGCCGATCAAGCCGCAGCCGATCACCGCCAGCTTGTCGTAGAGATGCGTGGTCATGGCCGGCGGCTATGCGGGCGCCCTCGCGAGACTGTCAATAAACCTTGGGCGAGGGGCCGATGGCGGCCGGCCCCAGGGTAGTGCGGCCGGCCTGGAAGTCGAGGGTGACTGCGGCGACGGCGCCGCCGCTTCGCGCCCCGACCACCTCGGCCGCCGCCCCGGCCGCCTCCGGGGCGAGGCTTCCTTGCCGGCCCATGACCGCCAGCGCCCGCGGGGCTTGGCGCAGGGAGGCGCCCAGCGACCCAACCAGACGCCCGTCGTCATCGACGGTCAGGGTTCCGGAATGAGCGTCCAACAGGGCCTCGCCGGCCGCCACCCGCAGGCGCCGCACCTTCAGCGCCCCGCCCGCCGCGCTCCAGGCGCGCACGGCGGAGGCCCAGTCGGGGCCAGCCAGGGCGGCGGCGTGGGAATAGAGGGCGTCGGCGGCCAGGCTCACCGGCTTGCCGGCCGCGATCCTCCCCATCAGGCCTGAAAGCGGCGCGGCGGCCCGATCGAGTTCGAAATAGACCGCGCCCCGGTCGCCCGGACCGGCGCGGGTGTGTAGATGGAGCGCGTCGGCGGCGGTGACAAAAAAGGGATTGGCCCCCGGCGCGGCGGTGAAGGTCAGATCGAGCCCCTCCACCGACAGGCGCGGCGGATAGTCTCCCAGCCCCGAGAGAGAGGCCCGCAGCACCCTGGCCTTGACGATCACCTGGCCGCCGACCTTGCGGGTGACGGTCACCCCGTCCGGGGCCACGGCCACCCAATGGGTGGGGGCGAAGACGGAAGCCTCGGCGTTGAGCCGGGGGACGGCCAGCGCCCAGCCGGAGGCGTCGCGCAGGTGAACGCCCGCAAGATCCACGTCGAGGCGGAAGGGGAAGCCCGACACCGCCTGGCTCGCCCAACTCAACTCATGGCCCGAGGCCGCCAGGGATGTGCGCGCCTGGTCCAGGCGGCCAAGCGTTTCGCCGCGCAGCCACAGCCAACCGGCGCTCCAGGCCAGGGCGAAGGCCAGCAGGGCGACAAACGGGCCGTAGAGACCCAGGCGTCGGGGTTTGCGGGGCTGGGCGCGTTCGGGCACGGTCATCGAGACGATCCAAGAAGACATGAAGGCGGGAGAATGGACCGGGAGTCCGGCGGCGGGCGATGGGTGTTCGGCTACGGGTCGTTGATGTGACGGCCGGGCTTCGCCTTTGTAGAGCGCCAGAGCGCCCGCCTCCATGGGCGCCGACGGGCCTTCTGCATATATTCGGTCCACCATCGCGGCACGCCGGAACGCCCGGGCCTGGTGCTGGGCCTGGCGCCCGGCGGCGCGGCGCGCGGGGCCGCCTATCGGATCGCCAAGGAGAACTGGCCGGATGTCCACGCCTATCTCGTCGAGCGCGAACAGCCGACCGAGACCTATGGGGAAGCGCTTGTCACGGTGCGCCTGACCGACGGCCGCCGCGTCCGCGCCCTCGCCTTCCTCTCCGACGTTCATCACCCCCAGTGGGCCGGCGCCCTGGGCCTTGAGGCCCAGGCCGGCCTGATCGCCGGGGCAAGCGGATTATCGGGGCGCAACATCGACTATCTGCGCGACCTGGTCGAACACCTCCGCGCCGAGGACGTGCGGGACGAGGCCGTGGAGCGGCTGCTGGTCATGGTCGAGGCGCGGGAGGCTACTCTTCCAACAGCGCCAGGGACGCCGCCTCCAGACGCGCTTCCAGGGTCCGCATGAATTCGCGCCGTCGCAGTCCGGCGGGAATCGGTTCGAGGAACTGATAGACGATGACCCCCGGGCGGCGAAGGAACCCGTGAGCCGGCCAATGGAGGCCGGAGTTGGTGGCCATGGGGATGCACGGAAGGCCAAGATCGCGATAGAGGGCGGCGACGCCGGGCTTGTAGTCACCCCGGGCGCCGGGCGCCGTGCGATGGCCTTCGGGGAAGATCACCACCTGACGCCCGGCCGCGATGCGGTCCCGCGTGTCGGCGACCAGCTTTCGCAAGGCCTTGGCGTGGGCTTCGCGATCGACGACCAGCATGCCGACCTTGCGGGCGTACCAGCCGTAGAAGGGGATGTTCAGCAACTCCTTCTTCATCACATAGGCGGCGTCGGCGAACACGCTGAGCGGGGCCATGGTGTCGAACATGCACTGATGCTTGGCGCCGATCAGAGCTGGACCGGCCGGCAGGCGCCGGCGGCCGCGTATCTCCACCCGCACGGCGCAGATCGCCCGCAGGAGGGCGATCACCACCACCGCCCACAGGCTCATGGCCCTCACCAGCCAGCGCCGCGGAGCCAGGAGAAGGGGCAGGAGGACGATCGCCGCGGCCCCCGACCAAAGGTAGAAGATCGCTACGAACAGCAGGGAGCGCAGGACGGTCACGACGCCCTCACCGCCGCGGGCGCTGGATGCGGCTGGCGCGGGCCGAGGCCCAGCACCGTCTCGCGCCCCAGGATGGCGAGATATTTGCTGTATTCCAGCACCATGCGCCGGGCCGCCTCGCCGCTGGCCTGCCAGTGGCGGGCGTCGAGGGCCGGCGTCGCCACCGGATAGGGGGTGATCTGGGCCTCCGGCAGGGCCGCTCTCAACTCCAGCATGGCCCGGGGCATGTGGTAATCGGCGGTGACCAGGATCAGCCGGCGATAACCAAGCGAGCGGGCCCACTCGGCGGTCTCCCGTGCATTCCCCACCGTATCGGCGGCGGTGAAGCCCAGATCGACACAGCAGTCGAAAACCGGCTTGGCCGCGCCGATGACGGCCAGGATGTCCTGGCGCGTGGCGCGGCGGTTGACGCCCGAGACCAGCAGCCGCCGACCCTTGCCATTCTCCAGAAGCCGGCTCGCCGCCTCGAGCCGCAGGTCCGAGCCGCCGGTCAGGGCGACGATGCCGTCGGCCGCCGGCGGCTCCTCGGCCGGCGTCAAGCGCGCGGTGCGGTCGGCGAACTCAAAGAGGCCGGCGAGCCAGATCGCCGCCACCACCAGGAGGAACACCAGGCCCTTCATGGCGCGCGCTTCAAGGCCGCGCGCACGGCCAGCCACGCCCCCGTCGCCCCGACAAGGGCGGCGGCGAGCGGCCACGGGGCGTCGGCGGCCAGATCGGCCCAGGCGGGAGACGGTAGAAGGCCCGCGATCGCGCTTTCGCCGGACAGGCGCCAGGTCGCCATAATGAGGGCCGCCGCCAAGGCCCCCGCGGCGCCAGCCCACGCCGCCGTCGCCGCCGCGCGCGTCACGAACAGCCGGCCAACAAAGCCATCGGCCGCCCCGGAGAGGCGCAACAGATCAACCAGTTGGCGTTGGGCGGCGAGACGTTTACCGGTCGCCCAGGCGGCGGCCACGCCCACGCCCACAACGATCGCCGCCAGTAGTAGCGCCGCCGTCAGAGCCGCCAGGGCGGCGGCGCGCAGCACCGGGCTGGTCCACGGCCGGTGGTCGTCCACGCCGACATTCAAGCCATCGGCCGCCAGGACGCGGGATAACGCCGCCGGGCCGGGCCAACTTCCCGCCTTGAACTGGACGGCGACGAGGCGGACCCCCGTCCCGGCGCCGGGCTTTCCATCCACCAGACGGGCGATCGCCGGGTCGGCGGCGGCGGCCTCCAGGGGCCACGAGCGCGCGACGCCGTTCACCGCGCCCAGCGCCTCGGCCGCCCGCGCCGCGGCGGCGTCAGGGCTCTCCAGGCCGGCGGCGCGCACGACCACCGTGGCGGAGCCTGCCAGCCGTCCGCGCCAATCCTCCGCCCCTCGCCCGGCCGCGACGGCGCCGACGATCAGGAGCGAGGCCACGAGCGACAAGCCGGCGATGGCCGGGAACAGCGCGCGGCGCCCCCCGCCGGGCGCCAGCAAGGGGCCGGGCCGCCGGCGGGTCCCGGCGCCGGTCACGGCCTCGGCCATGGGGCCATCGCCGGATGGAACCCATCGATCACGGTCAGGCGACCCTCATGCAGATGGAGCACCGGCGCGCCGGACGCCGCCGCCAGCGCCTCGTCGCGGCTGGCCATCAGCACCGTGGTTCCGGCTCCGTTGATCTCGGCCAGCAGGCGCAGGACCCGCAGGCCGGCCTCGCCGTCCAGGCCGCCGGTCGGCTCGTCGGCCAGGAGCATTTCAGGTCCATTAGCCATGGCGCGGGCGATGGCGAGGCGCCGCCTCTGGCCGGCCGACAGGGCGGCTGGCAGGACATCCATCCGCTTGCCCAGCCCCACCCAGGCCAGGGTCTGCGCCACCCGCGGCCCATAGTCCCGGAGTTTCTGGCCGACGATGCGCGGGACCAGAGCGGCGTTGTCGAACACGTTCAGGTGCTCGATGAGGCGGTCGGCCTCGAACATCAGCCCGATCCGGCGGCGAAATTGGCGGACATCGCCCCGGCCAAAGGTCGCGGTGTCGCGGCCGAACACTTGCACCCGTCCCGAGGCCGGCCGGCCCGCCATGCAAATCAGGTTCAGCACCAAGGTCTTGCCGCAACCCGCCGCCCCGGTCAGGACGTGAAAGGAGCCCGCCGCCAAGGCGAATGAAAGTCTCCGTGAGGAAGGCGTTGCATCGCCGCCCGGCAAGGCCACGCTGTCAAATCGCACCACGGGAGCGGCCAGGGCGGCGGGAAGGCTGTCCCCGTCCGACCCTTCGATGGAATTCATGGACATCGGAGCGGAAATCGGCGACCTCGACAGGGACGATAGCTTCAGGCCTGCGATTCGCTTTCCATGATAATGACCTGCCCACGCTGCGCCACCCGCTATTTCGTCGCCGACCGCCAAGTCGGGCCGGACGGGAGACGGGTGCGCTGCGCCGAGTGCCGGGAACTGTGGATCGCCCAGCCAACTTCGGAACCGGCGACCGGCGAGGAGCCACCGCCGCCGCCCGCGCGGCCGAGCGCCATCCCTTCGATGTTCGCGGCCCCGCCCAAGGCGCCCAAGCCCTTGGTCGCACCAGTTTTCGTCCGCTGGCGCCGGCCGGCGACCCTCGCCCTGGCCGTGGCTGTGCTGATCGTGGTGGCGTTCTTGTTCAGGGCGCAGATCTTCGGGCTCGGGCCGGGATAGGCGATGACCCCGGCCGCGGATCCCTAACCTCACGGTCCCCACCCTCAGCCCCCACCCGGAAACGCGTGCCCCTCGAAGCTGGCCCGGATCGCCTTCTTGTCGATCTTGCCGGTGGCGCCCAGCGGGATATCGTCCACGAATTGCACATCGTCGGGCATCCACCAGCGAGCGATCTTGCCGTCCAGAAAGGCGAGGAACTCCGCCGCCGTGGCGCGCTCGCCGTCGCGAAGCTTGACCAGCAACAGGGGGCGTTCGTCCCATTTGGGGTGGGCAACGCCGATCACCGCCGCCAGCAGGGCCTTGGGGTGGCCGGCGGCGATGTTCTCGATCTCGATGGAGCTGATCCATTCGCCGCCCGACTTGATGACATCCTTGGCGCGGTCGGTGATCTGCATGTAGCCGGCGGGATCGATTGTGGCCACGTCGCCGGTGTCGAAGAAGCCGTCGGCGTCCAAGATCTCTCCGCCCTCGTCCTTGAAGTAGCGGCGGGCGATGAACGGGCCCCTGATCTTCAGGCGCCCGAACGTCTGGCCGTCGTGGGGCAGGGCGGCGCCGGCGTCGTCGGCGAGACGAAGCTGCACCCCGGCTGGCGGCCGGCCCTGCTTGAGCTTGTAGGGCATCTGCTCGTCGAAGGAGAGGGCGGCGATCTCGGGGGTGGGCGTGGACAGGGTGCCCAAGGGCGAGGTTTCGGTCATTCCCCAGGCGTGGACGACCTCCACCCCATAGTCGTCATGGAAGGCGCGGATGATGGCTTCGGGCACGGCCGAACCGCCGATGACCACCCGCTTGAGGGTGGTGAGGGTGGCGCCGGTCGCCCGCATATGGGCCAGCAGCATCTGCCAGACCGTGGGCACGGCGGCCGAGAACGTCACCTTCTCGGTTTCCAGCAGCTCCAGGATCGACGCGCCGT
>JBDTIW010000255.1:0-2585 GCA_039936215.1 Caulobacteraceae bacterium
TGGTCGCGCAGCTGGCCTCGCTGGGCCTCGAAGCGCGGAGCATGGCCATTTACGAGACCGTCCCCGAGCCGGTGTCGGCGGGGCTGCGCGCGATGATGCCGGGGTTTCACGCCGTGCTGGTCCACTCGCCCAAGGCGGCCCGGTTGCTGGCCGCCATCCTTGCGGAAACGCCGGCCCCGAGCCTGGCCGCCTGTTGCCTCTCGCCAGCCGTGGCCGAGCCCTTGCGCGATCTTCAGTTGAGCCGATTGCACGTGGCGGCTTTGCCCAATGAGGGCGCCCTGTTAAACCTTATCGCCGACCCGAGGTTTTCATGACCGCTCCGCCCGATCCCGCCGAGCTCGCCCCGACCCGCGATCTTGCCGCCTATGGCGCCCGCCCGCTGCTCAGCCGCGGCTTCTGGGCGGCGATCGTATTTGGCGCCCTGTGCCTGGCGGCGGCGATCGTCATTGTCAGCTTCGGCCCGCGCCTGTTCGCCGCCCTGCCCGTCCGGGCGGCGCCCATCGCCCCCGTCGCTTCGCCGAGCCCCGCCGCCTATGCGCCGTCGCAGGCTCCGCCGCCGGCGGCGACGCTCGACACCACCGCCCCGGCCCGCGTCGCCGCCCTGGAAGCGCGGGTCCAGCGGCTGGAGAGCAACCAGGCCCGCGATCTGGACGCCGCCGCCGCCGCCCTGGCCGCCGCGTCGCTGAGCGAGGCCGCCGCCCAGGCGGGGCCGTTCGTGGGCGAATTGGCCGCCTTCCAGCGTCTGCTGCCCGCCTCGCCCGACGCTCAGGCCCTGGCCCCGCTCGCCGCCCAAGGCGCGCCGACGCGGGCCGCCCTGGCGAGCGATCTGGCCAATATCGCCGCCAAGGTTTCGGTGGCGGCCAAGGCCCCGGCCAGGGACGCCGGCTTCATGGCCCAGCTCGCCTATGCGGTCTCGCGGGTGGTGAGCGTGCGGCGGGTGGACGGGGCGGGCGGCGGCCCCGACGCGGCCCTGGCGCGGGCCGAGCGCCTGGCGGGCGACGGCGATCTGGAGGGGGCGGCCGGGGTGCTGGGCGCCTTGCCCGGCGCGGCCGGGGGGCCGCTGGAAGCCTGGCGCGAACGGGCTCGGCGGCGCATCGACATCGACCGTCACATCGCCGGCCTGCGCGCCCTGGCGGCGGCCGATCTGTCGGCGGCGCGGGGCGCGGTGTCATGATCCGCATCGCCTTGGCGATCTTCGTGGTGTCGCTGCTCATCGTGGTGGCGATCTCCCTGCAGGGCGACCCCGGAACCGCCAGCCTGACCTGGCTCGGTTGGCAAGTGGACACCACGGCGGCGGCCGGCGTGCTGCTGATCGGCCTGCTGGCATTGGCGGCCACCATCTTCTGGCGCGCCCTGGTGTGGCTGCTGGAGGCGCCGGCCAGGGCTGCCCGAGCCAATTTCGAGACCCGGCGGCGGCTGGGCGCCGAGGCCCTGACCCGAGGTTTTCTGGCGGCGGCGGCCGGCGATGGGTCCGAAGCGCGGCGTCTGGCCCAGAAGGCGGCCGAGTTTTCCGACGAGACGCCGCAACTGGTGCGCATCCTGGTCGCCCAGGCGGCGGAGGCGGCCGGCGACCTGACCGCCGCGCGGGGCGCCTACCAGGCCATGCTGGGCTTTCCCGAGATGCGCGTGGCCGCTCATCGGGGCCTGATGCAGATCGCCTTGGCGGGGGGCGACGGCGCCGAGGCGGCCAGCCAGGCGCAGGCCGCCTATGGCCTCGCGCACACCGCGAACTGGGCCTGGCGCGCCCTCTTGGAAGCGCGGCTGGAGGCCGGCGACTGGGCCGGGGCCCTGGCCCTGGTGGCCGGCGCCCTGGAGCGCAAGATCGTCTCGCCGCTGATCGCCGAGCGCGCCCGCGCCGCCCTTCAGGTCGCCAGCGCCGCCAGCCTGGCGGCGGGACCCCAGGCCCTGGAATTCGCGCAAGGCGCCGCCAAGGCGCGGCCGGACTTCAGCCCCGCCGCCGCGATCGCCGCCCGGTTGCTCGGCGCCGAAGGCCGCGGCGGCCGCGCCGCGCCGCTGATCGAGGCGGCCTGGAAGGCCCGGCCCCATCCGGCCCTGTGGCTGGCCTGGCGCGATCTGCGCACCGACGAGACGCCCAAGGAGCGCGCCGCGCGGCTCCTGATCCTGGCGGCCCTCAATCCCGATGTCCGCGAGAGCCGGATCCTGGTCGTCGAAGCGGCCCTGATCGCCGGCGACGCGCCGGCCGCCCGCGCCACCGCCGAGACGCTGAACGCCGAGCCCACCACCCAGCGCCTGGCCGGCCTGATGGCCCGCGTGGCCAACGCCGCCGGCCTGGGCGACGAAGCCCGCGCCTGGATCGCCCGCGGCTCGACCGCCCCGCGCGAGGCCGAATGGTCGGACATAGATCCGACCGGCAAGGCCTTCGCCTATACGCCCGGCGATTGGGGCCGCCTCACCGCCGCCTACGCCGAGACCGGCGAACTGATCCATCCCCGCCACGAGCGCGGCGAAGCGACCATCAACGATCTGCCGCAAATTCCCACCGCCTACGCCGACAGCGCCGCCTTCATCGGCGCCGCCGAGGCGGGCGATCCCTTCCCGCCCATCGTCGACGACGGCGATTTCGG
>JBDTIW010000256.1:0-3946 GCA_039936215.1 Caulobacteraceae bacterium
TCGTGGCGGCGAGTGGGGAACAGGCCCGCGGCTCGACCCTGGCCGCTTTGCGTTCGATCGTCCATGCCCTCCGCGGCTGGCCCACTCCATTCGCCGCGACCCTAGGCGCCGCCCCGGACCTGTTCGACGCCGACGGCGCCTTCCTCGAGCCCAAGGACGCCTGGCAGGTGGAGACCGTGGCGCGCCAGGTGGTGGATTTCGCGCGGGCGTGGGGGGCTTGAGGGGGGGGAGGCGGCCAATTCTCCCTCCCCTTCTAGGGAGGGTGGCTTCGAGATCTTGCGAGAAGACGGGTGGGGAGCGCCGAAGCCACCTCGGTGTTTTCGAATTCAGTTTTCAAAAATCCGGCGATCATCGACCGCCTATGCGCCTTGACCGCTCGCGGCGATTTCAGCTGATCGACAAGGTAAAAGCGCGATGCAAATCGTCTCTGGCTTGGAGTATCTTGATCTGCTGATCCTGGGCTCTCACGATGGTTTCCAGCCGGTCGATCGTCAGGGCGTGAAGGTCAAGCCCGGTCTGATGAGCCGCCCAGCCTAGAATCTCGACCTCGTCGGCTCTGTAGTCGGTCCCGCCTGCCTTGGCGCCGATGAGCATGAAGCCAAGCAGTTCGTTCCGGTGCGCCATGGGGAGCGCGAGAGCAGTGGTCGGCAGGGCACTTCCATCCAGTCGATGGGGTTTTGGGTCCGCGCGCATCTCCACCACCATAGGGTCGTCACGGCCGATCGCCGATCCGGCCCCCGCGCCAATCTCGGTGAGTGATCGGTCCGCGCGAGCGTAGTCGCCGGCTTCGTCCTTCAGGTAGATCGCGACGGTCGTCCCTCCGCAAAATCGATCAAAAGCGCGCATGGCGGCGTCTATGAGAGGCGCAAGGGCTGTGATGAAGCCGCCATTGGCGATACTGAGCCGAAGTGCGGCCTCCTTCTCATGCCACTCACGGAAGAAGAGCGATCCAATGCGGTGTTCGGTGGCAGCCCTGAACCTGTGGAAAATGAGATAGACGCCGAGCGCGATCGCCGCATCAGCCAGGGCATTCTTCTCGCGCCCTTTGATTTTTACGAAGTGGTCGACACCCTATTCGATCAGTCCAAAGGCGATCACGAGGATAGCGCTGACCGCGCCATAGACGAGCGTCCGGTTGAGGATAAAGCCAAGGTCGAGCACGCGATGGCGGAGGATCGCATGGGTCAGGAGTAAGGGCGCGACCACGCCGCTCAGAAGTTCGGCGACGAGGAGCAGCGGATTGGACGCTTTGAAGAGCTGATTGAATCCCAGGAAGACGACGAAAGATATGGCCTGAGCTATGATGAGAGTGGCTGCGCCAACTAGAAAAAGAGCGAAACGCTCTCTCTCCGCCTTCGCCGATCGTCGCCAACCGATGAGCAAATAGACAAGGCTGGCGGCGAAGCCGAGATACCCGACGATACTCAAGACACCGGTTGCATCCCCAACCAGCGGTAAGCTGGTTACCGTGAAGGCGCAGGCGCTCCAGACAACGAGAATGACGAGGTTGACGGCCCCATAGACGGCAAGCGCGATCCATTGTCGGCGACCAACGCCGCCAACCCTCTCTTCCACGAAGCGCATCGCGAAGGCGAGCAGAAAGACGCTGACCAGGACAATGCAGGTTCGGTTGAACGTCGAGAACACGAGGAATGTGGAGGGACTTTCCCCCTCCCACATCATGGCCGAGGTTGAAGTCGGGCCAAAGGCGATTAGCGCCGCCCCAAGAAGTAGCGCCACGAGACGTCCCCGGCCCCGCCAGAGAATGAAGGCGCCAAAGAACGCCGGAATGAGATTGCCCAGGTCCAACCGGACGGCTTCCCAATCGGCGGCGCCGGCACGGGGCGCGGCCGTCAGCGTCACTGGCGATCTATGACCCGCGCGGTCGACAACGGCGTGAACGGTTTCTCCAACCCGCCGATAGCGCTGGTAGTCAAAAACCGGATCGAAGCGCAGCCGGTCTCCCGCAACGACTCCCGCGCGGTCCAGCGGCGAACCCTTGGAGACTTCCCTGACCCGTACGAATCCTGGACCCGCCGATGGCTCCGCGCTGAACTGCGCCTGTTCGGCGCCGATCGTTCCAGCTTGGGGAAGGCGATGCGCGTCCCAGAGAACCAACTCGAAACACGTTGCGAAGACGTAAGCCGCAAAGGCGAGACCGATGAGCCGCCACGGCCAGTGCAAGCGCGTCGCGGCGCGCACGCTGTCTTGGAACTCGCCAGCGATAACCTGCCCTCCGACCATCCATCGTCAAGGCAGGGTTAACACGGAATCCTGTACCCGCACACGGCGCCCGTCCATCTCGCGCCGCTTGGGCGGGGCGCGGCGTCGCCTAACCACTCGTCTCGGAAATTCCTCGGGTCCGCCTTCCGCCGCTCCCCGCCCCCTCACGCCCCCAGCGCCCGCTCCAGATTCTCCGCCACCTTGTCCAGGAACCCCTCGGTGGTCAGCCAGCCCTGGTGGTCGCCGACCAGCAGGGCGAGATCCTTGGTCATGAAGCCGGCTTCCACGGTATCGACGCAGACCTTTTCCAAGGTCGCGGCGAAGCGGTCCAATTCGGCGTTTTCGTCGAGTTTGGCGCGGTGCTTGAGGCCCCGTGTCCAGGCGAAGATCGAGGCGATGGAGTTGGTGGAGGTGCTCTCGCCGCGCTGATGCTGGCGGAAGTGGCGGGTGACGGTGCCGTGAGCGGCCTCGGCCTCCACCGTCCTGCCGTCGGGAGTCATCAGCACCGAGGTCATCAGGCCGAGCGATCCGAATCCCTGGGCCACCTGGTCGGACTGCACGTCGCCGTCATAGTTCTTGCACGCCCAGACGAAGCCGCCCGTCCACTTGAGGGCCGAGGCCACCATGTCGTCGATCAGGCGGTGTTCGTAGGTAATGGAGGCCGCCTTATAGCGGCCCGCGAATTCCTCTTCGTAGATGCGCTGGAAGATGTCCTTGAAGCGCCCGTCATAGGCTTTGAGGATGGTGTTCTTTGTCGACAGATACACCGGATAGTTGCGCGCCAGACCATAGGTGAGGCTCGCCCTGGCGAACTCCTCGATGGAGGCGTCGAGGTTGTACATGGCCAGGGCCACCCCGCCGCCCGGATAGTCGAACACCTCGTGCTCAATCACCTGGCCGTCCTCGCCCTCGAAGCGGATGGTGAGCCGGCCCTTGCCCGGAACCACGAAGTCGGTGGCCTTGTACTGATCGCCAAAGGCGTGGCGGCCGATGATGATCGGCTGGGTCCAGGTGGGGATGAGCCTGGGCACGTTCTTGCAGAGAATTGGTTCGCGGAACACCACCCCGCCCAGGATGTTGCGGATGGTGCCGTTGGGCGACTTCCACATCTTCTTGAGGTGGAATTCCTTCACCCGCGCCTCGTCGGGGGTGATCGTGGCGCATTTCACGCCCACGCCGTGGCGCTTGATCGCCTCGGCCGCCTCCACGGTGACGCGGTCGTCGGTGGCGTCGCGATTCTCGATGCTCAAGTCGTAATAGTCGATCTCGATATCGAGGAACGGCAGGACCAGCTTGTCCTTGATCATCCGCCAGATGATGCGAGTCATTTCGTCGCCGTCGAGATCGACGACCGGATGGGCGACCTTGATCTTGGCCATGGGCGGCTGGGGACTCTCGAACGGTTGGCGCGGCGGCGGAATGGACCATGCCGATCCGCCGGGGGTGGCTATAGAGGCTTTGGCCGTCCCCCGCAAAGCGGTCCCGCGAGGGCGCCGGGGGGCATCAACCCATCGCCCTTACCGCCAGGCGGGCCGCGTCGGCGATCAGCTTGTCGCGATCGGGCTCGGTGGCCGTCGAGGCGGCCAGGAAGGCGGCGATGGCGAAGCGGCGGCCGTCTTTCAGGGTGACGATGCCGATATCGTTGGTGGCCGGGGTGAACCCCAGGTCGGTGCCCGACGAGCCGGTCTTGTGGGCCAGGGCGGCGCCGGGCGGCAGGCCGGCG
>JBDTIW010000257.1:0-25200 GCA_039936215.1 Caulobacteraceae bacterium
AAGGAGCATTGCCATGAAGTCTCTCATCGCCACAGGTCTGGCGGCCTCGGCCGTGGCGGCCGGCGCCGGCGCCTCGGCGGCCACCTGCGGATGTCCGCCGGTCCGCCACCATCACCACCTCCATTCAGCCGCGGTCGATCACCGGGCCACCTATCGGCATGAAGAACCACGCGCGCCGCGCTATGCCCCCGCCGCTTACGAGGCGCCGCCGCCTGTCCGCTACCTGGCCCCGGCTCCGGTCGTCGCGGTCGCGCCGCCCCTTGCCCATTATGGACCGGTCTACCGCCAATCGGTCGACTACGGTTTCGCGCCGCATGGGCGCGCGTGGGGCGGATGGGGCGGTTACAGAGTCGGTTGGCGGCGCGGCCACGGTGACCGCTTCGAAGATTCCCGTCGCTGGGCGCGCCGGGACGATGGCCGCCGTCCGGAACGGGCGCGCGGGTAGGGCGGCGCCTCGCCAGGGGTTTTCCCGTCCCCCGCGCGGTCGTATGACGATGGGGCGGTCCCGTTAGCTCAGCAGGATAGAGCACCGGTTTCCTAAACCGGGGGTCAGAGGTTCGAGTCCTCTACGGGACGCCAGGACTCATAGCCGGGTTAACAGCGGGGCTGCGCAATAGCGGCTGGGACGGGACTGGCAAAAGCCCGACCATGCTGCGATAGCTTTCGCGATGGTAGAGCTATTGGACGCGCGGCCCCGGCACTTCGTCAGCCTGAAGTCGGGCGATTTCGTTGAAGGATTGGCGCTGACGCCGAGAGGCGTCGGGGCACCCGAAATCATCGACGTGCTGAGTGAAATCGCGGCGAAGGTCGCGCGGGTGGTCCAACCGGCGGCGTGGTTTATCGTGGAAAAGGGTGAAGTCATCGGCCTTTGCTCGATCTTGAGCCTTTCGCCGGCCGGCGACGCGGAGATCGGCTACGGGATTTCGCCCGACCGCCAAGGTCGCGGCGCGGCGAGCGGAGCGGTCGCCGCCGTGGTTGCCTGGGCGAAAATGGAGCCGCGTATCAGGCGGATCGTGGCTGACACCGGCGTCGACAATGTCCCTCCGCGGAGGGTGCTGGAACGAAACGGATTCAGCCGGGTCGGCGAGCGCCAGGACAAGGAAGACGGACCCCTGTCATGCTGGGCGCTCGACGTGTCGAACTAGCCCAGCTCTCAAGGTGAAGGGCCGCCCCCAAAGAGCCGTGCGCGCCGCGCTTCACTTGGCCTGGCCGGAAGATTCCAGCCGTTTGGCGAGCGCTTCGTCGGTTGTCGCGCCGGCGTCGTCGCCAATTTGTCGTCGGACCCGCGCGCGGTCGGCGTAGGCGCTTGCCCTTTTGGGGTCCGCGGCGATGGCGGCGTCGAAGTTGGCGAGGGCCGTCACCTGGTCATCCAGCGAGAGGTAAACCTCGCCAAGTTGTTCCAGCGTCTGGGCGTCTCCCGGCGAGGCTTTGAGAGCGGCATCGAGGTCGCGGATGGCCCGGTCGTTGTGGTCCTGCTTGGCCAACACCAGAGCGCGGTCGAACAGGGCGTTGGCGTCGTCGGGCGTCTTGGCCAGGACCCGATCGTAGTCCGCCAGCGCCTTGCCCAAGTCGCCCATCCGCCAGAAGGTCAGGCCGCGATTGACCAAGAAGCCGGCGTCGTCGGGCGCGACCGTCAGGCCAAAATCGAAAGCCGCCAGCGCGCCCTTGAGATCGGCATCGTCAAGTAGGGCGTTTCCGAGGTCGTTGATCGCATTGGTGTCATCGGACTTCAGGGCAATGAGGGCCCGATCGTCACGCGCCGCGTCGCTGTAGCGCCCAGCGGCAACCGCCAAGGCCGCCCGGTCGCGCCGCGCCGGCGCGTTCTTGCCGTTGAGCCGAAGGGCCATGTCGTACTGGCGCCGCGCGCCGACGCGATCCCCGAGTTTCTCGAATGTCTCGCCGCGAAGCGCGTGCAGGTCCGAATCCCGGGGCCACGCGGCCAGGGCCGCGTCCTCGGCCGTGGCGGCGGCGATCCAATCCTTGCGCTCGGCGTAAACGATGCCCCGGTTCTTCAGGGCCGCATAGTTGGTCGGCTCGATCGCCAGGGCGGCGGCGTAGCTTTTCATCTCATCGTCCAAGCGATCGAGTTCGCCATACTGGACACCCAGATTGACGAGTATGTCGGTATCCTTGGGCGTCATCGTCAGGGCCTTCTCAAAATCCTGGGCCGCGCGTTTGTGGTCCCCAGAATCGTCGCGCAGCCGGGCCCGGTTGTACAGGGCGGAAACATTGGTCGGATCAAGACGCAGGACGGTGTCATAGTCGAGGATCGCCCCCATGGTGTCCGCCTTAGCCCCCCGGGTGAGCGCTCGATCGAAGTAGACATCGGCGACCGCGCCGTCGGCGGCGACCGAAGCGGTGAGGTCGGCCAGCGCCAAATCGTAAGCCTTGCTCTCGAAACGCAGACGGCCTCGCGCCGCCAGGGCTGACGCGTTCTTCGGATCGAGCCGCAGGGCCGCGTCGAAGTCGGCGCGCGCCTTGTCGGTCCTGCCCTGGTCCTTGAAGATCAGACCACGGCTGACATAAGCGCGGGCGCGCAGGTCCGGCTGGGTCGCGACCGAGGCGATCAGGTCGGCGCAGGCGGGCAAGCGTATCTTCGCGGCGGCCTCCGGCGTGAGGCACATGCCGCCGATCGGCCCCGGGTCCGCGCGCGCCGATCCGCCCGCCAGGGCCTCGGCCAGGGCCATCGCGGCCAGGGCGCCGGTCAGGGTTCTCATGGCTGGCTTTTCCGAACCGCCGGGTCGATCTTGGGGGTGACGATGACCACGATGGGTGGATGGCTCAACCAATCGGCGGCGGCCTTGCGGACTTCGGCGGGTGTGATCGAAGCGGTGAGATCGCGCATGGCCAACAGGTCCTTGAGCGCCACGCCGTCTCGCGCCGAACGCTCCAGGGCCGCGATCCACCAGTCATTGGTTCTCGCCGCCGCCGCGAGGCGGGCCAGTTCCGGACCGCGCGCGATCTCAAGGTCGGCGTCGGTGAAGGCGCCCGCCGCCAGATCGGCCGCCGCCCGCCGGATCTCGGCCAGGACCGCATCCACGTCGATGGGCGCGGTCTCCACGACCGCCTGGAGGAAACCCTGGTCGGCCAGATCGGGCATGCGGGTGCTGGCGTCCGGTCCGTAGGTCTTTCCCAGCCCGTCGCGCAGACGATGGCGAAGCGAATCCGAAAAGACCTTGGCAAGCAGACCAAGGGCGATTTCTTCGCGCCGCCGCCGCGGGGTGGCGACATAGAGTGGCCAGACCGCCTCGATCAGGGCCTTTTCCGCCGGCCCCTCATGGGTGACCCGCATCGGGGCGATGGCTTGGTCGCCAAAGCGCAGGAACCAGGTTTCAGCCTGCTCGCGCGGGCGCGATCGGCGCGGCGGCAGTGCCCCAAAGGTGTTCGCGACCTGCTGGACGGCGGTCTTCTCATCGACATCCCCCACGATGGTGACCTCAAGTGGGGCCCTGGTGAGGGCGGGTTTCAGTAGGCGCTCGAAGTCGGCGGTGCGCAGGCGTGCGAGCGTTTCGCGCGGTGGCAGGTTGGCCGGTCCGTTCGGCGCGACACCCGCGTAGAAGGCCACGTTCGCCACCAGGTCCAGGTGAGTGCGGTAATTTCGGTAGAACGCCTCAAGCGCCGTGGCGAGAAGCGGGTCGAGGTCGCGAAAACCCGGATCGTTCAAGTAGGCGGCGAGCAACTCCAATTGGCCGGCCAATCCGCTGGCGGTGGTGGAGCCCTTCAAGAGAAACGCGAAATCGTCGATCTTCAATTCGGCGCCCCAGGCCTGCTCGCCAAACAGGGTCTCGATCTGGGCGTAGTCGTGACGCCCCAGGCCGCCCAGCTTGAAGAGCCCGGCTCCCAGTTCCGCGCCGAACCGGTCGCGATCGGGGATCTCCCGCCGGCCGACTCCGAACGCCACGGCGACCTTGACCTGATCCTTGACGAAGTCGGTGTGCATGAAATTGAGAGTCACGCCGTTGGCGTAGGCGACCCGGGTGAAGGCGGGCGTGGCGAAGCTTTCGCGCCTGGCGATCCGTCCGGATCGGCCGAAGCTGGCGTAGGCCCAGGCGGCGGATGGGCCGGGCGCTCGCGCGGCGGCCAAGGGGACCTCGGCGCCCTTCTTCCAGAGTGCCGTCACCTCGGCGGCCTCGGTGGGACGCGGGGTCAGGAGCGCGATCAGCGGACCCGCGCCCGACCAATAGCCGTTGAAGGCGCTCTTGAGGCCCGCCGGGGTGAGGTCGGCCACAGCGGTGTCAAAGGCGGCAAACGCCTCGCCTGGGGTGGCGGTGACATCGCCGGCCAACTGATCGTCGACGATGGCGCCGGCCAGGTCCGGCGAGGCCTGCGTTGCCGCCTTGGGAACCGCGCCCCGGTAATCGGCGCGAAGGGCTCGGATGGCGCCTTCCAGGTCGTCTTCGCTCGGCCCCGCCGTGCCAAACCGCCGCAGTTCGGCCTCGACCAGGGGCAACGCCGTGCGCCACGCGTCTCGGGTCGGCACGACGATCACGCAGACGCTCGATCGGCCGGGGCTGGCGGTGTCCAGACGAAGTTGCGCCTCCAGAATGGCCCCGGCCGAGTCCTGGGCGAGCCGGGACAGGCGGGTCTGCAGGACCGTGGCCCAAAGGGCGACCAGGGTGCGCCGCCGCAGGCGCGCGACGTCGTCGGCTTCGTGTTCAGCTCGCGGGCGCACGGCGCACACGCTGAGCGCGGTGGGCAGGGTCGGCTCGACGCGCACCACGACATCCAGGCCGCGCTTGTCGTCCACCAAGCCCGCCGAGAGGTGCGCCGGCGCCAAGCCTTGATGCGTCCACGAGCCGAACGTCGAGCGGACCTTCGCCTCTAGAGTCGCCGCCCGCTCGTCGCCGACCACCACCACCACGGCGTTCTCCGGCCGATACCAGCGCTGGTAGAAGCCGTTCAGCCTGGCCGCCGTCATCGCCCCGATGCTGGCCACCGTGCCGATCGGGGCGCGATCGACGAAGCGCAGGCCCGGGGTCTGGAACCTGTTGATCGCCTCGGCGGCGGACTGGGTGGCGGTCATCCGCGCCTCCCGCTCGGCCAGGATCACTCCGCGTTCCTGGTTCACCGCCGCGTCGGTGAACCGTCCGCCGTCGGCGACTTGGCGCAGCCATTTGAACGCCAGGTCGAGCGCCGGCGGATCGGCGCGTGGCAGGTCGATGCGATAGACGGTCGATCGGTAGTCGGTGGCCGCGTTGCGATCGCGCCCAAAGGCGACGCCGGCCGCCGCGAAGGTCCCTTCCAACGAGGCGTCGGGGCCGACGCTGGGACCGTCGAAAGTCAGGTGTTCGACAAAGTGCGCCGCGCCCCGCTCGTCGTCCGCCTCGTCGAGGCTGCCGACCGCCACGCCCAGCCGGATCGAGGTTCCGCCAGACGGGTTGGCGTTGTGCATCACCGCGTAGCGCACCCCATTGGCCAGCACGCCGCGCAGGATGGCGGGATCGGGGTGAATCGCGCCGACCGTGGATGCCGCGCCCGAAGCGGGGCTCGCCCAGACCGGAGTGAGCGCCGCGAGGGCCGCAAGAGCCGCAAGGGCCGACCTCAATCCCAACGCAATTTCCCCCCAGGCGTGGCGCCAGCTTGGCGGGCGCGGCGCCTCACCGACAGGGTGTTCAGTCGAGCGTCTCAATCGTCCAGCCCCCATCCCGCCCGCGCCGCTTCGATCCCGGCTAGCTTGGCCGCGAACGGCCCCCAGTCGTCGGCGTCGGCGATCGATGACCATAGGGTCTCGATTTGGTCGTAGAGCAGTTCCTCCGGTTCCGGACGAGCAAAATAGTCCGATCCCAGACGCTCCGGCCGGTCGGGCTCGAAGGCCGCCAGCCGGGCGCGGAAGTCGGCGAAGGCTTCGCCGACGTAGCGGGCGGCGCGGGGACCGGTCAGCGCCCGGGCCTCCGACGCCGGTCCGCCGAACCAGTCGAAGAAGAACGGTTCCCAGCGCAGGGCTTCGCCGCCCTCGGCCAGGGCGCGGAAGGCGGCATTGACCAGATCGGCAGCGGCGTCCGGGGCGTGGGCCGCGATCCCCAACCGGTTCAGTATCGCGCCGGTGAGGCCCTCTCGATAGGCGGCCGAAAAGCCGTTCAGCGCCGCCAACAGCGGCTCGGCCTCGGTCGCCAGGCTCAGCGCCCCGGCCAGTTGGCGCAGGTTCCAGAACACCGCCTCCGGCTGGCGGCCGAAGCTGTAGAGGCCGGCGTGGTCGAAATAGGCGGCGACGAAGTTGGGATCGTTCCGGGGCAGGAAGCGATAGGGCCCATAGTCGAAGCTCTCGCCGGTGATGTTCATATTGTCGGTGTTGAGCACCCCATGCACGAACCCCGCCGTCATCCAGCGCGCGGTCAGATGGGCGGCGCGGCCGACCACGGCGGCCAGCAGGGTGGCGGCCTTGTCCGGAGCGTCCGCGAGGTCCGGGTAGTAGATCTCCGTCACATGATCCACGAGCGCGCCGATCAGGTCGGCGCGGCCCAGGGCGGCCAGGCGCTGGAAGGTCCCGAACCGGATGTGGCTGTACGAGAGGCGCGTGAGCACCGCCGACCGCGTCGGGCTGGGCTCGTCGCCCCGTTGCAGGGCTTCGCCGGTTTCGATCAGGGAGAAGGAGCGGGAGGTGGGGACGCCCAGCGCCTCCAGCATGGCCGTGGCCAGCACCTCGCGCACGCCGCCCTTGAGGGTAAGGCGCCCGTCGCCATCGCGCGACCATGGTGTGCGGCCCGATCCCTTGGTTCCCAGGTCGAGCAATCGGCCCGTCCCTGTCTCGCGAAGCTGGGCGAACAGAAAGCCGCGTCCATCGCCGAGGTCCGGGTTGTAAACGCGAAACTGGTGGCCGTGATAGCGCATGGCCAGGGGCGCCGCCTGGGCGCCGGGCAGGGGCTCGAAGCGGGCGAAGTGGGCGCGCCATTCCTTGTCGTCAAGGGTGTCGAGGCCCACGCTCGCCGCCGCCTGGGCGTTGCGATAGCGGATCGCCGCCATGGGAAAGACCGCCGGCGCGACGACATCGGCGAACTCCGAGCCCAGGACCGCAAAGCGCGGATCGGGACGATAGGCAGGGGAGGGCGGCATGGCGCGGTTGTGAGGGGCGCCGCGCCCGGCGGCAAGCGCGGTTTCGCTTCGCCCTGGCGGCGGGGTCATGCTACCGCCCCTTCATGGCCCGGCGCCTCACGCTCGATTTCCTGAAGACCGAGTCTGGGGCCGGGGCGATCCTGGCCGCCGCCGCCCTGGCCGCCATGGCTGCGGCCAACTCGCGCTGGGCGGGCGCCTATTTCACCTTCGTCGATTGGCCGATCACGGTGCGTCTCGGCGATTTCGACGAAACCCGCACCGTGCTGAGTTGGGTCAAGGACGGGCTGATGGCTATCTTCTTCCTGGTGGTCGGGATGGAGATCAAGTTCGAGGTGTTGCGCGGCGAGCTTTCCAGCCCCCGGCGCCTCGCTCTGCCGGTTCTGGCCGCCCTGGGCGGCATGATCGTTCCGGCTCTGGTTTATCTCGCCCTCAATCAGGGCCCGGGCGGCGCGCCGCGCGGCTGGCCGATCGCCACCGCTACCGACATCGCCTTCGCCCTGGCGGCCCTGGCCGTGGCCGCGCCGCGCATGCCCTCATCCCTGCGCGTCTTCCTCCTCACCTTGGCCATCGCCGACGACCTGGGCGCGGTGGGCCTGATCGCCGTCCTCTACACCGCCAAACTTCATACCCTGGCCCTGACCGGCGCGGCCCTGACACTGGGAGTTTTGATGGTCATCTCCCGCTGGAAGCGGACGCCCTTCTTCTTCTACGGCGTCGGCTTTCTGGCCGTGTGGGCCTTCACCCTGCAATCGGGGGTCAACACCTCCATCGCCGGCGTGGCCTGCGCTCTCACCGTGCCGATCGGGGCGCGGCGGGTCGGCCAGGAGAGCGTCCTGAAATATTTCATGGATAGCCTCCATCCCTACGTCGCCTTCGCCATCTTGCCGCTGTTCGCCTTCACCGCGGCGGGTTTTTCGTTCAGGAGCCTCGCAGCCCGCGACCTCGTCGCCGCCATGCCTCTGGGGATCGCCTTGGCCCTGGTGGTCGGCAAGACGGTGGGGGTGTTCGGCTTTTCTCTCCTGGGCGTCGTGACCAGGATCGGCCGGCGCCCGGCCGGGACTACCTGGGCCGAACTCCTGGGCGTCGCCGTGCTGTGCGGCGTCGGCTTCACCATGAGTCTCTATATCGGCGCCCTGGCCTTTACGGCCGGCGGCGCGCTCGCTCAGTCGCAGGTGAGGCTGGGCGTCATCGCCGGGTCTGTGGCCTCGGTGCTGCTGGGTGGGGCGTTGATGGCTTGGCTGCGGGCGCGGCGGACGGCGCGCGGCGAGGACGAGGCGGGCTGAAGCGCGTCCCTATCCGACCAGTCGCTCCCGGCCCTCCCAATAGGGCTTGCGAAGTTCGCGCCGCAGCACCTTGCCCGACCCATTGCGCGGCAGGACGTCCACGAAGTCCACCGACTTGGGGCACTTGTAGCCGGCGATGAGGGTTCGGCAGTGGGCGATGAGGCCGGCCGGATCGGCGCCCGCGCCGGGGCGCGACACCACGACCGCTTTCACCGCCTCGCCCCAGCGTTCGTCGGGAACCCCGATCACCGCCGCGTCGGCTACCGCCGGATGGCTGAACAGGGCGTTCTCCACCTCGGCCGGATAGACGTTCTCGCCGCCGGTGACGATCATGTCCTTCACCCGGTCGTGGATATAGAGATAGCCGCCGTCGTCGAAATAGCCGGCGTCGCCGGAGCGGAACCAGCCCTCGGCGTCGATGGCCTCGGCCGTCGCTTGTGGGCGGTTCCAATAGCCCTTCATCACCGCCGCCGAGCGGATCTGGATCTCGCCGACCTCCAAGGGCGCCGCGAGGCGTCCCTCCGCCATCACCCGCACCTCGACGCCGGGCGACGGCAGGCCGCAGGAGCGCAGACGCGCGCCCTCGTGCGCCTCGGGCGGCAGATAGGTCCCCGCCCCGATGGTCTCGGTCAGGCCATAGAGCTGGGTGAAGCTGGCCCCGAACCGGGCCTGGGCGGCGCGCCGCACCGTCTCGGCGATCGGCGAGGCGCCGTAGTAGACCTGTTCGAGGCAGGAAAGGTCCGCCGCCTCCAGGGCCGGGTGTTGCAGGATCATGTTGATCAGGGCCGGGACCAGGAAGGCCTGGCGCACGCCGTGTTCCTCGACGAGGGCCAGGATGACCCCTGGATCGGCCTCGCGCATGATCACGGCCCGCGCGCCCTGGAAGAGGGCCAGCATGCCCATGTTGGCCCCCGCCACATGGAAAAGCGGCATGGCCACCAGGGCCGCGTCGCCGGCCGCGAACCTGGCCCACTGCTCGGTGGCCGAGGCGAACACGGCGGCGTAGTTGCCTTCGGTAAGCTGGACCCCCTTGGGCAGGCCCGTGGTGCCCGACGTGTAGAGCTGGATGACATCGTCGTCGCTGTCGGCGGCGAGGCGGGGGTCGTCGACGGGATGGGCGCCGATCCAGGCCCGGAAGTCCGGCCAGGCGGCGTGGCCGGGCTCGAACTGGACGACGGTTCCGATGACCGGGAGATCGCCGAGCAGGGCCGTCGCCGTCGGCGCGAACGCCTCGCCGCACACCAATAGCCGCGTCTGCGCGTCTTTCAGGATGAAGGCGATCTCCGGCGGCGCGAGGCGCCAGTTGACCGGCGCCAAACAGGCCCCGGCCTTCAGCGCCCCGAACCACAGGATGAAAAAGTCGTCGCACCCCTTGGCCAGCACGGCCACCCGGTCGCCCGCCTTCACCCCCGCCGCGATCAGGGCATTGGCGCATCGCGACGACAGCCGGTCCAGTTCGCCATAGGTGGTCGCCCGCCCATCAAACCACAGCGCGACCTCACCCGGGCGCTCGCGCGCCTGGCTCCGGACGATGTCGGCGACGGAGGGTTGGTGGTTCGCGGCCATTCTTTCCTCCTCCCTCCCCTAATGGGGAGGGTGGCTTCGAGCTCTTGCGAGAAGACGGGTGGGGAGTGCTGAAGCTTCCCAACGCTTCAGGATGACGGAGTCCTGCCAGCCATCAACGCCGTGGAAGCGTCAGACTCCCCCACCCTGACGGCTTCGCCGTCCGTCCCTCCCCGTTAGGGGAGGGAGGATTCCGCCCTCCCCCTATTCCGCCGCCTGCTTGGCCGTATAGCCGAGGACGGCTTTCACCTCGAGATATTCGGCGAAGCCGAAGTCGCCCCATTCGCGGCCGTTGCCGCTCATCTTGTAGCCGCCGAACGGGGCGGTCATGTCGCCGCCGCCGCCATTGATCGACACCTGGCCCGCGCGAAGCTTTGAGGCCACCGCGCGCACCTTGGCCATGTCGGTCCCGGAGATATAGGCGGCCAAGCCGTATTCGGTGTCGTTGCCCACCTTCACCGCCTCGTCGACGCTGTCGTAGCCGAGGATGGAGACCACCGGCCCGAAGATCTCCTCCTTGGCCACCGTCATGTCGTTGGTGACATTGGCGAACACTGTGGGCTTGACGTAGAAGCCCTTGTCCAGGCCGTCCGGCCGCCCGGCCCCGCCGGTGACCAGGGTCGCCCCCTCGTCGATGCCGGCCTTGATCAGGCGCTGGATCTTCTCCCACTGCGTCCGGTTGACCACCGGGCCAATCTGGGCGTTGCCGTTGGGATCGCCCACCGTGGTGGACTCCGCCGCCTGCCGGGCGATGCCGATGGCCTCGTCCATCTTGCCCGCCGGGACCAGCATGCGGGTCGGGGCGTTGCACGACTGGCCGGAGTTCTGCATCACATGCTTGACCCCGCCGCCCACCGCGCTCTGCATCTCGGCGTCTTCCAGGATGATGTTGGGGCTCTTGCCGCCCAGCTCCTGGGCCACCCGCTTGACGGTCGGCGCGGCGGCCTTGGCCACCTCGATCCCCGCCCTGGTCGAGCCGGTGAAGGAGACCATGTCGATCCCCGGATGGCTTGAGATTGTCGCCCCCACCTCGGCGCCCGTGCCGTTGATCAGGTTGAACACCCCGGCCGGCACGCCGGCGGCATGCAGGATCTCGGCCCACACGATGGCCGAGAACGGCGCCTCTTCGGAGGGCTTGAGGACCATGGTGCAGCCGGTGGCCAGGGCCGGGACCACCTTGCAGGCGATCTGGTTGATCGGCCAGTTCCACGGCGTGATCATGCCGCATACCCCGATCGGCTCCTTGACGATGCGCGTCTGGCCGCGGTCCTCCTCGAACTTGAAGTTTTTCAGAACCTCGATGCCGGTGGCGAGGTGGGCCATGCCGATCGGCGCCTGGGCCCGCTGGGCGAGGCTGGCCGGAGCGCCCATTTCCTCGGTGATGGCGCTGGCCACGTCGCCGAACCGCTTCTGATATTCGGCCAGGATGCGCTGCAGCAGGTCGAGGCGATCCTCGCGGCTGGTCTGCGAATAGGTTTCGAACGCCTTGCGCGCCGCGGCCACCGCCTTGTCCACGTCCGCCGCCGAGCCGGCCGAGATATGGCCGCACACCTCTTCGGTGGCCGGGTTGATGACGTCCAGGCTCCTAGGCGTCACCGGATCGACCCATTGGCCGTCGATGTAGAATTTCATGTAGTCGCGCATGGTGTCTTCCTCCTGACGGGCGCCGGGGCCATTCAAACAAGCATATGAGTGATCGCGCCTCGAACGGGAAGGGGGCAGGCTCGCGAATCTCCGCCCATTCGCCCGCGGTGCTTGTGACCCGCGCGCCCGGTTGCTAGAGCGGGTGCCGCCGCCCCAGTGGCGAAATGGTAGACGCGGCAGACTCAAAATCTGTTGGCCGCAAGGTCGTGTTGGTTCGAGTCCGACCTGGGGCACCAATGAATTCGATATATCAAAACAATTACAATTGGATAACAAAAGCTCACCTTACCTTGCCCACACTGCCGCCCACACAAAATCCCCGGTTTTGGCCTCGAAGGCGTGAAGTCCATAGAAGGGTAGCCATCCGCTCCGGTGACGCCGCGTGAGCCTCGACCGAAAAACGGGCAGTGATCCCGCTGTCTGGTTCGCCTGGGAATATAAGGAACAACGCAATGGAACTGGCCGGGGATGGGCCGATCAGGGCCCGGATGCGGCCGATGTCAGCGCGGGCGCTGGCGGCGAGAAGGCCGTAGTGGCGGATGCGGTGGAAGCCGTCGGGCAGGACATGGAGGAAGAAGCGGCGCAGGAACTCCTCGGCCGGCAGGGTCATGGTCATGGTGGTCTCCTGTCTGAGGTGGGTTGGACCCCACGATCGTCAGACAGATCGGGCAGGACCCGACGAGCGGGACTTATCCAAAGCCTCGCCGCCGGGCGCCCTGCCGCGAGAGCGGTTTAGCCCATTGGCGCTCGGCTGACCTTGGCGTCCGACGCGATGACAAGCCTCAATGGCTCTTTTCGCCGTCCGTCATGTTGTATGTCTTGCCGTTGATGATCGTGTCTCCGCCTCGCTGGCCAGCTTTGCACGGACCGACCCAAGTCATGGACATCCTGACGAGAGGCGCTGCGTTCGGCGGCGAGCGGAGCGTCACGTTGTACTTGGAACTGAAATCGCCGCTGACGTCCGTACGCGAGGTCTCCATGCCGCCCCTGGGAGATTGACACGTCGCGATCTCTGTCCACGACCCATCCGCGTTATGGGTCAAATGATTCTGGCATTTGCGATTTTTTCGGAAGTCCGAGCCGAAAACCGATCCCTGGGCCTGGGATGCGGCATCGACACACATCTGAGACGACGCATGTTGGCCAGCCGTGACCATGTCGCTCCGCCAAAGCCCAACCTTTTGACGAGGAAGCGGCTGGGCGTGGGCTAGGCCCACGGCCATCACGACAATTGCCACGCTCATCATACCGGAAATGGCTGCAAGTCGCATTTGGCGCCTCCCCGAACAGCGCGAGACTTCACTCGAAGTCCGCCGCCACCCACCCGAAGCTTGTATCAGTATCCGAGTCGCTTTGCTAGAGCTGGCTCGGGGAATCTGGACAGGGGGACAAGTGGAGTTTCTGCCCGAATGCGGCGATGATGCCGCCTTACGGGAGAGACAAAACCGCAAAGCCCCTGACGACGCGAACGTAGCCCTGTTGGGTCTTGGGCCCGAGCCGGCGGATCGTCATGTCCTCGATCATCCGCTGGCGCAGAGGACTGACCGTTCCTGCTGTCATGGTGGTCTCCTGTCTGAGGTGGGTTGGACCCCACGATCGTCAGACAGATCGGGCCGGACCTGACGAGCGGGACCTATCCACAGCCTCGCCGCCGGGCGCCCTACCGCGAGACCGGTTTAGTCCTCCGACCCTGAGCGGACGTTTGACTTGGCTAGCAGCGCCGGACAGTGTGTTGGAATGAGAACCGCTCTCGATGCTCCGCTAACTGCGTTATGCCAGCCACTCTAAAGAATGACACACGCCCATTGGCGGGTTCCGATTGATCGGATTCGGTCTGGCTGTCGCGCCAGTGGCGGGCCTGGTCGCCCCAGTAGCGATCCAGGCCCGCGCCGGCCGGTCGATCGGGCTTCGGGTGGCGTCGCCCGCGACCCGCCGGAACCATCGTCAACGACCGATCAGTCGTTCCACGCGTTTCGCGCGTGCCGAGTGGAAGCATCACCCTTCGGTGAAGCTTGGCAAGACCCGCGCCTCCGACGGGCCGCCACCCCGCCCGAGGCTTTGCATTTCCCCGCCCGGCGAAGCAGGATGCGGCTCGGTCGGTCCAAAAAGGAGAACGCCCTTGCCCGCCGCCGCGCTCGCCCCGGTCCGTCCGGTCACCCTGGTCGAAATCCGCGAGGCTCAAAAGCGGATCGCCGGGGTGGTCCTGCGCACGCCGCTGGTGCGCCTGGAAATGGGGCCGGGGTTTCCCGATATCCGGCTTAAGCTGGAGAACCTGCAGCCGATCAACGCCTACAAACTGCGCGGGGCGGTGAACGCGGTGGCGATGCTCTCGCCGGCCGAGCGCGAGAAGGGCGTGTGGACGATCAGCGCCGGCAACGCCGGCCAGGGGGTGGCCTATGCGGCCAGACAGGCCGGCGTGCCGTGCGCGGTGGTGGTCATCGAGACCGCGCCCAAATCCAAGCTCGAACGCATGGCGGCGCTCGGCGCTCGGCTCATCCCCGTGCCCTACGAAGTCGCCTGGAAGGCGCTGGAAGATCATTTCTACCCCGGCATGGACGGGACGCTCGTCCACCCGTTCGACGACCATAACTTTATCGCCGGCCACGCGACCATGGGCCTGGAGATTCTTGAGGACGCCCCGGACACGGCGGCGGTCATCGCCGGCATCGGCGGCGGCGGCCTCCTCGCGGCCGTCGGCAGCGCCATCAAGGCGCTGCGGCCGGAGATCAAGATCTGGGGCGCCGAACCGGAGACGGCCGCCCCCTTCGCCGCCTCCTTCGCCGCTGGCAGCCCCCAGGAATTTCCGGGTTGGACGGCCTCCTTCGTGGATGGCGCGGGCGGTCGCAGCGTCTTTCCGCGCATGTGGGCGCGCATGGCCCCGGTGGCCGACGGGGCCATCGTGGTCAGCCTCGATCAGACCCGCGCCGCCATGCGCCTGATGGCCGAAAAGGCGCGGATCATCGCCGAGGGGGCGGGCGCCCTGCCGCTGGCCGCCGCCCTGACCGGAAAGGCCGGCCCCGGCCCCATCGTCGCCATCGTCTCGGGCGGCAACCTCGATCTGAAGACGTTCTGTGAACTGATCGACTGCTGAACAGGGGCGCGCGCTGTTGCCGGCTATCCCGCCTGATGGCGAGTCGGCGCCGACAGCCGTCCCTCAATCAGGCGCTTCTCTCGGATCGCCGGCCAATCGGCGTCCGCCCTCCAGCCAGCCGATCAGCCCTGGCGACAGGGCTGCCTCGATCTTCCGGCGATAGAGTTCGAGGTCGGCGTCGGTGAAGATCCCTCTCCAGCGCTCGTTCGTTCCGCTGTGCAGGAAGGTCTCGTGGCCGTTCCTGAATCCTCGCTCCGCGCCGGCCATCAGGGTCCCGCCGTCGCGTTTCATGGCCTCGAATGTCGCCGCCGCGACCAGGCGCGGCCAGAGTTCCTCGGCGACCTCGATGGCGAGGAAATCGGCGATCCGCTTCATTTCGCCAGCGAGATCGGCTTTCAGATCGTTGAAGTGGACCATGAGCAGGTTGGCGCGCCCGCGTTCGATCCAGTACGACCGCTCGATATCGAAATAGTCCGACGCCATTATGGTCGTGCGGTCGGCGCCGCCGTCGGCGAGCCAATAGAGGAAGAATTCCCGGGCCGTGGTCGGCGGCCTGGGCATCGGCCGCCCGATGGTCGGATCGAAAAGGCCGATGGCGTCAAAGCGTTCCAGGGCCTCGGGAACATAGCTGTTGAAGTGATTGAGGAACGACATGCAGGCGTCGCGACCCTCGCGCGCCACGTGAATGTATCGAACCTCATCGTAAATCGGCAGGGCGTCCAGTGGCAGGTGCGACTTCAGGAAGCGCTGGTGCGTCTGCGCCTCGATCATCGGCAGGGCCGCCTCGATCGGCATCTGGAATCGGCAATCGAGCCAAGGCGAGAGGGCGCCAAGGTGACGGGGCTCGGGCGACTGGAAGATCAGCAGACTGACGATACGCTGCATCCACGTCGTGCCCACCTTGGGCGCCGTGGCGATCACCACGTCGCCGCCCCGAGGTCGATAACCCTCCCACTGGCGGCTGTCGCGATACCAATCCCTGACGACCTTGGCGGGGGCGCGGGTCAACATGGTGGGCGCCTCTCGAACGGCCGGGCGTGGGGTTCGAGGGGCTGGCCCCCGAACCCGGCGCGCTCGCTGTCAGGGTTTGGCGGGCGCCGCTGGCGCCGCGGGGGTTGGCGAGACGGCGACGGCGATCGTCTTCCAGCTTCCGTCGGCCTGCTTGCGGAACACCGCGACATAGCCGCTGGCGTTGTGCTCCACGGCGTGGGTCTTTGGATTGGTGTTGCTGGCTTCAGCGTGACCGACCGCATAGGCCAGGTCGCCGGACTTGGCGACCTCGGTCCGGTCGGGGGTGATGACGACCGAC
This sequence comes from Caulobacteraceae bacterium, assembly GCA_039936215.1. GTDB lineage: Bacteria > Pseudomonadota > Alphaproteobacteria > Caulobacterales > Caulobacteraceae > Acaudatibacter. Next base: position 15,941 of record JBDTIW010000257.1, read on the forward strand.
ATCGCCGGATCGGCGGCGAACTGGGCGGCCTGGGCCTTGGCGTCGCCAGGACCGTTCTGGACCGGCGCGCTTGGGAAATAGGCGATGAGATCGGGGGCGTCCATGGCGGAAAGCTTGTCGGCCGCGCGCGCCTTGTAGGCGGCGTTGAAGTCCGCCGCCGCCGCTTTGAGGGCGGCGACATCCTTGGAGGTATCCACGGCCGGCGCGGTGGCCGTTCTTGGGGCGCAGGCGGCGAGCGCGGCCAAGGCGGCGGCGGCGACGATGGCGCGGGCGAAAGGCGTGGTTTGGTGGTTCATGGTGGGGTCCCTCCCGAGGGGCGTCCAGCCTCGTCAAGGAGGTCCGGCGCGATGGTTGTGAAGACACGCATACGCAAAGCAAAAGACGCGGGCGTGCGAAAAACGCTTGGGCGGTGGGGCGCCGCCGATCACTCACCCTGGTCGCCGCGCATGGCGACCAAACAGCCAAGCTGAAATCATGCGCACCATGCGGGCGTCCTTGCAATGTCAAAGACTCCCCAAGAAACCCATTGCGGCGTCGGGTCGATGCGCGGACTATCCCCCCGCCAAGGAAACCGACATGAGCCGCGCCTTTGTCAAGGAGATGGACGACGCCCCGCCGGCCCCGCCGCTGGAGCGGCCGGTCAGCGCCGCGACCAATCTGGTCACGCCGCGCGGGGCGCGGCTGATCGAGGCGACGCTCGCCTCGCTGGAAGAGGCTCTGGCCGCCGCGCCGGGCGAGGAGGCCTTGGCCGTTCTGCGCCGCGACCAGCGCTACTGGGTCGCCCGCCACGCCAGTCTGCGCATCGTCCCGCCAGACCCCGCGCCGCGCGCCGTCGCCTTCGGGGCGCGCGCCACCATCCGCCGCGGCGGATCGCAAAGCCAGATCGCCATCGTCGGCGAGGACGAGGCCGATCCCCCCGCCGGCTTGATCGCCTGGACCGCCCCCCTCGCCCGCGCCCTCGATGGGGCCGAGGCGGGCGATGTCGTCGAGTTCGAAGCCGGTGGCCGGGTGGAAGAGATCGAGGTGGTCGCGGTGGGGCCGGGAGATTTGTAGCGGGCCGCTCCAGCCCTATCTACCCGCCGCTTTCAGTCGCTCGAGCAACAGCCCGTGCAGGTCCGAATTGGCGGCGCAGATCGAGCCGGCCGCCAGGGGGTCTTCGGCGCCGTCGGCGTCGGTGACCCGGCCGCCTGCCTCGGTGATCAGCAACACCCCCGCCGCCATGTCCCAGGCGTTGAGGTCGCGCTCCCAGAAGCCGTCGAAGCGGCCGGCGGCCACCCAGGCCAGATCCAGCGCCGCCGCCCCGAAGCGGCGCACGCCCGAGACGCGCTGGGTGATCTGGTGCAGCTCCTTCAGGAACCGGCCGTGCTGGCCGTGACCCATGAAGGGGATGCCGGTGGCGATCACCGCTTCCTCGAAGCGGGTGCGCGCCGCCACCCGCAGGCGCCGGTCGTTGAGATAGGCGCCGCGTCCCCGCTCGGCCCAGAACAGGTCGGAATTGGCCGGATTGTAGGTGACGCCGGCGACGACCGTCCCCTCGCGCTGGAGAGCGATGTTGATCGCGAAATGCGGCATGGCGTGCAGGAAGTTGGTGGTGCCGTCCAGCGGATCGACGATCCAGGTATGGGTCTTGTCGGTGCCCTCAATCATGCCGCGCTCTTCGCCCAGGAACCCATAGCCCGGGCGGGCCCGCAGCAGCGCCTCGAACACGGTCTGTTCGGCCTTCAGATCGGCGGCGGTGACGTAGTCGGCGGCGCCTTTCTTCGACACCTGCAGTTCCGCCACCTCGCCGAAATCCCGCGCCAGCGCCCGCCCGGCGTTGCGGGCGGCGTCGATCATCACCTTGACGAGCGCGGTGGGGGTGGACACGGCCCTAGAGCCTGATCGTCTTGGACCGGAGAGATCCGGGGCGTGAATCAGGCTCTAAACGTTTGAAACTAGAGCAGGAGTCAAATTCGAGATGTTTCAACCGCCAATGACCCTGCTCTAGTCGGCCCGGCGCATGTATTCGCCGGTTTCGGTGGAGACCAGGATCCGCTCGCCCTCGCTCATATAGGGCGGGATCATCACCCGCATGCCGTTGGAGGCCTTGGCCGGCTTGTAGGAGGATGAGGCGGTCTGGCCCTTCACCGTGGGCTCGGTCTCGACGACTTCCAGAACCACGCTTTCGGGCAGTTCGATGCCGATCGGCCGCTCCTCGTGGAACTCCAGGGAGACCACCATGCCGTCGTGCAGGAAACGGACCTGATCCTCGCCAACGAAGTCCTTTTGCAGTTCGATCTGGTCGTAGGTCTTCTGGTCCATGAACACCAACGCGTCGCCCTGTTCGTAGAGATACTGGAACGCCTTCTGCTCCAGGGTCACCCGCTCGACGGTGTCGGAGGATCGGAAGCGTTCGTTGAGCTTGCGCCCGTCGATCAGATTCTTCAGCTCGACCTGGGCGAAGGCGCCGCCCTTGCCCGGCTTCACATGCGCCGTCCTGACCGCCACCCACAGCCCGCCATCGTGCTGGATCACATTGCCGACCTTGATGGCGTTGCCGTTGACTTTCATGCGGGGTCTCGGTTGGGGGAGGGAGGGCCTTGAAATCCGGCGGCGGACCCTAGTGGAGGGGGGGTCGCGAAGCAAGGCGACCCTAAGACGGCGCTTTTCAGCTTGACCGTGGGGAGGTTCGGGCAAAAGATCGTCGGCGGTCCATTGGGAGGGGCCATCGACATGACGAAACTTCAACTCACCGGCGCGGCCATGGCCGCGCTGATGGCCGTCTCGCTCGGCGCCTGCAACAAGACCGACGCCGCCAAGCCCGCCGCCGACACCGGCAAGATCGCCGACGCCGGCAAGATCGGCGACGCCGTCAAGGCCGACGAGGCGCAACTGATAACCGACTTCAACGCCCGCGACGCCACCAAGACCACCAGCCACGACGCCCCCGATGTCGTCCTGATGTTCCATGGGGCGCCCAACGTCGTCGGCCAGGCCGCCGATTTGGCGCAGGCCCAGAAGGACTTCCCCGCCGATCCAAAGGCGCACGTCACCACCGCCAACGAGGTGGTCGATGTCGCCGCTTCCGGCGACATGGCGGTCTATCGCTCGACCTATGTCTTCAACGGCACGGACCCCAAGACCAAGAAGGCGGTCAGCGAGACCGGCAACTATCTGGCCGGCTACAAGAAGCAGGCCGATGGATCGTGGAAGATCGCCTGGCAGGTGGTCTCCGACACCAAGCCGGCCCCCGCCGCGATGGCCGCGCCCGCCACCCCGGCTCCCGCCAAGAGCTGACGGCGATTCTCGACCCGCAAGGGCGGGACGGCGGGGCGTTCAGCTTCGCTGTCCCGCCCCGCGCGCCGGTCCATGCCGCCGGTCATGTCCAGCCGAGATCCGCTCAGGCCGAGCGGACAAATTCGAGGCGTGGCGACGCGGCCTAATTTTTTGAAACGCAAAGGCGCAAAGACGCGGAGAGCAAGGATATGAGGGACGCGTCCCTCACCAGAGGATCAGACGCCCTCCGCGCCTTTACGAAGCTCGCCGGCGCGCCCCCCGGTTTTGGGGAGAGGAGCGCCTGAGGCGAGCCAGAGAGCGTTGAATCTTTCGCCTTGACCGTCAGGAGGTTCGGACGAAAGATCGCGGACGGTCCAATGGGAGGGGCCATCAACATGACGAAACTTCAACTCACCGGCGTGGCCATGGCCGCGCTGATGGCCGTCTCGCTCGGCGCCTGCAACAAGACCGACGCCGCCAAACCCGCCGCCGACACCGGCAAGATCGCCGACGCCGTCAAGGCCGACGTGGCGCAACTGGTGACTGACTTCAACGCCCACGACGCGACCAAGACCAACAGCCACGACGCCCCCGATGTGATCGCCATGGGTCATGGGTCACCCAACGTCGTTGGCGCGGCGGCCGATCTGGCGAGCGCCCAAAAGGGCTTCGCCGCCGATCCGACCCAGCACGTCACCACCGCCAACGAGGTGGTGGATGTCGCCACCTCCGGCGACATGGCGGTCTATCGCGCGACCTATGTCTTCAACGGCACGGACCCCAAGACCAAGAAGGCGGTCAGCGATACCGGCAACTATCTGGCCGGTTACAAGAAGCAGGCCGACGGGTCGTGGAAGATCGCCTGGTCGGTGGTCTCCGACACCAAGCCGGCCCCGGCCGCGATGGCGACGCCCGCAGCGCCGGCGCCTGCCAAGAGCTGACGGCGCTTTCGTAGCGCGGGCAGGATGCCCGCGCTACGTCGCGCCGATCGCGCGGCTGAACGCCGCCACCGCCGCCGCGGGGCCTTCGGGATGGTCCCACACCCCCGCCGACACGGCCAGGAAATCGGCCCCCGTCTCGATCAGCGGCCGGCAATTGTCCGCCGTGATTCCGCCGATGGCCACGCAAGGAATCAGCATGGCCTCCTGCCAGATGGTCAGGATCTCCAGATCGGGGCGGTGGGTGGTCTCCTTGGTCGCCGTGGGGAAGAAGGCCCCGAAGGCTACATAATCGGCCCCCGCCTCGGCCGCCTCCATGGCCAGGTGCCGGCTCGCGTGGCAAGTGACGCCGACGATGCGATCCTTGCCGACCAGACGGCGCGCTTCCGATAGCGACGCGTCCCGCTGGCCGATATGGACTCCGTCGCAATCGAGTTTCGCGGCGAGGTCCGGGCGGTCGTTGAGGATCAGGGCGACGTGGTGAGCGCGGACGATCGGCCCTAGCGCGGCGACGGCGGCCGCGATGGCCTTCTCGGGCGCGTCCTTCAGTCGGACCTGCAACGCCCCCACCCTGCCCGCCGCCAGCGCGCTTTCCAAAGTCCTGGCGAAGGCGGCCAAATCGCCGATGACCGGCGGGCTGATCAGATAGAGGCGGCAGGTGGGCGGCATGGCGCTCCACATGCCCGCATTCGCCTCAGTTCGGCAACAACGCCTTCAACAAGTAGGCGACCACGGCCGTCGCCGCCGCGCTCCCCAGCGCCAGGGTCGCGAACCAGGCCAGGCGGCGCCAGAGGGGGCGGCGCGGCGCGCCAAGTTCAGGCGGACCTTCAATGATAGCCGGCATCGGCCGCCACCTTGCCGCGGAACAGCCAATAGACGAAGGCCGTGTATCCGAGAATCACCGGCAGCATGCCGCCAACCCCGATCAGCAGCAGGCCAAGGGCGTTGTTGGCGTTGGCGGCTGCCCTGAAGGTGATGCCATAGGGAACGATGTCGGGGAAGAAGCTCGCGCCCAGGCCGAGGTATCCCGACAGGAAGACGAACAGCGCCCCGGCGAAGGGCCAGAGATGCGAGCCTCGGCGCAGGCCCAGCCACACCGCGATGAGACCCAAGGCCCCGACGGCCGGAATGGGGAGCAGCGGCGCGAGGACCGCGAAGTCGACCCCGGCGGTCGACACCCCCCAGCGCGCCGCCACCTCCGGATGCCCCGCCAGGGTGGCGACGCTCACCACCGCCAGCAACACCGCGGCCGCGACGGCGGCGATCTTCCCCCATCGCCGGGCGTCGCCGTGCAGGTCGTCGGTGGTCTTGACCATCAGCCAGCCGGCCCCCAGCAAGGCGTAGCCGGCCACGAGGCCCAGGGCGGTCAGGGCGCTGTAGCGGCTCGCCCAGTCGAAGGCGCCGCCGGCGAAGGCCTCGCCCCTCACTCGCACGCCTTGGATGAAGCCGCCGAGGATCGCCCCTTGGGCGAGGGTGGCGATAAGCGAGCCGGCCCCGAACGCGAACGCCCACAGGGTCTTGCCCCGCTTTCGGCCATGCAGACGGAACTCGAAGGCGACGCCGCGCGCGATGAGGGCCAGCAACATGACCATCACCGGCAGATAGAGGGCCGGCATCAATATGGCGTAGGCCAAGGGGAAGGCGGCGAACAGGCCCCCGCCGCCCATAACAAGCCAGGTTTCGTTGCCATCCCAATAGGGCGCGATGGCCGCCATCATGGTGTCGCGGTCTGCGGTCGAACGGGCGAAAGGAAAGAGGATTCCGACCCCCAGGTCGAAGCCGTCCAGGGTCACATAGAAGAGGACGGCCAGGGCGATCAGGGCGGCCCAGATCAGCGGCAGGTCCAGGTGCATGGCCTTCAGGGCTCCTCTGGAAAGGCGGCCAGGGGCGTTCCGGGCGCGCGGCCCTCGTCCGACGGGGGCGCCCCCTCGGCGATCGGTCCGGCCGCGATCAGGCGCAGGATGAACAGGACCCCGGCCGTGAAGATGATCGCGTAGACGACCAGGAAGGCAACCAGGGAGGCTGAGACCTCGTGCGCGCTCACCGGCGAGACGGCGTCCTTGGTGCGCATGACATGCCAGATCACCCACGGCTGGCGGCCGACCTCGGCCACCGTCCAGCCGGCGATCACGGCGACGAAACCGGCCGGCCCCATCATTGTCGCCGTCCTCAGGAACCATCGCGACCGCTCCGGCCCGCCCCGCCACCACAGCCAGGCGCCCCACAGGCCCAGGCCGATCATCGCCAGGCCGAGGCCGACCATGATCCTGAACGCCCAGAAGACGATGAACACCGGCGGCTGGTCGACGCGGGCGAAGGCCCTGAGGCCGGTCACCGTGGCGCCCGCGTCGCCGGCCGTGATCAGGCTGCCGAGCCTCGGGATCGAGATCGCCCAGCGATTGCCCTGAAGGTTCCGGTCGGGCCAGGCGGCGATGTGAAGGGCCTGGCCGGCCCGGGTGTCCCAGAAGGCTTCGATGGCCGCGAGCTTGCTGGGCTGACGGTGCAGGATGTCCTTGCCGGCATAGTCGCCGACCGCGAGTTGCAGCGGCGCGACCACCAGGCACATGCCGATGGCCATGCGCAGGGCGATGCGGGATTCCTTCTGGGCCGGGTCTTTGAGCAGGGCGAAGGCGCAGGCCGCCCCGACCATCAGGGCAGTGGCCAGATAGGCCGCCAGCACCATGTGGACCAGGCGCTCGGGGAACGTCGGCGAGAAGATCACCGCCATCCAGTCCACCGCCAGCATCTTGCCGCTGGGCAGGATCACCGATCCGGCCGGCGCCTGCATCCAGCTGTTGGCCGAAATGATCCAGAACGAGGAGACCAGGGTGCCGAAGGCCACCAGGCAGGTGGCCGCGAAATGTAAGGTAGGCCCGACCTTCTTCCAGCCCAGCAGCATGACGCCCAGAAAGCTCGATTCGAGGAAGAAGGCGGTCGCCACCTCGAAGGCCAGCAGCGGCCCGATCACCGGCGCGGCGGCCCTGGAAAACACGCTCCAGTTGGTCCCGAACTCGTAGCTCATCACCACCCCGGTGACGACGCCCATGCCGAACGAGATGGCGAATATCTTCAGCCAGAAGAGATAGAGGGTCTTGAACGTCTCGCGCCGCGTCGCCAGCCACAGGCCCTCGAGCACCGCCAGGAAACTGGCCAGGCCGATGGTGAAGCTTGGGAAAATGATGTGGAAGGCGAGCGTGAACGCGAACTGCAGACGCGACAGCAGGAGCGCATCGAAGGTCATGGCGCCCTTTTACGCCCTTCGCGGACCGCGCGCAGCCGGAACTTAACGGCGCGAGCCGCCGTTCATTGCGCGCGCAGCAAGGATTGTCAGGCTCATGCAGGGAAAACTCCGCGATCGGTTGGACGATATCGCCGGCAGCTGCGGCCAGGCCGTCACGCATGTGGTCGCCGGCCTGGGGCTGACCGTGGGCGCGGTGCTGGTCTCGGCGCTCATCGCCCGCCACAACGCGCCCATCGACGGCAACCCCAGGATCCAGGCCGAGTATGACGCTCTGAAGCGTCCCGCCTTCCAGCCGCCCAAGGCGGTGTTCGGCATCGTCTGGCCACCGCTTTTCATGGCTCTCACCCTGTCGGGCCTGCGGCTGTGGAACGCCCCGGCCAGCCCGGCCCGCACCCGGGCGCTGAGCCTGTGGACGGCGATCCAGGGCCTCAACGCCCTGTGGATGGCGCTCGGTCCCCGCCGCCTCGGAGGCCAACTCACCACCGCCGTCGCCACCCTGGGCACGGCGTGCGCCTACGCCATCGAAGCCCGCAAGATCGACGCGCCCGCCGCCGGCCTCGCGGTCCCCTACCTCGGCTGGATCGGCCTGGCCAACATCCTCACCGAGGAGCTGTGGCGCAAGAATCGCGCTTGACGTCACTTAGCTAAGTGCGATGATCTTCACCGTCCATCAGGCCAAGACCCAGCTTTCCAAGCTGATCGCCTCCGCCCTCGAAGGCGAAGAGGTGGTGATTGCCCGCGGCGCCACGCCGGTGGTGAAGCTGACGCCCGTTGCGCCGGTCCGCAAGCGGCCGGTCTTCGGCGCGCTCAGGGGAAAGATCGCCTTTTCCGACTCCTTCTTCGACCCCCTGCCCGACGACGAACTCGCCCTGTGGAATGGCGAGGGCAATTGAGGCTGCTGCTCGACACCAACGCCCTCATCTGGTTCTTCGAGAGAAATCCCCGCCTCTCATCCCGCGCCCGCCGGGAAATCGAAGTCGAGGACCCGGCGGTGCATGTCAGCGCCGTCTCGGCGTTCGAGATCGCGATCAAATACCGCTCGGGAAAGCTGCCGCATGTCGCCGAACTGGCGGAAAATTTCGAGCCCCTCATGGGTCAGTACGGTTTTGAGGCTGTACCTATAACCCTCCGCCACGCCCAGACCGCTGGCCCCTACCGATCCCCTACAAGGCCCTCTTCGACCGCCTGCTCATCGCCCAGGCCCAGATCAAGGCCATGACCCTGGTCTCCAACGAGACCCTGTTCGACGCCTTCGGGGTGATGCGGTTGTGGTGAGGGGGCGCCGCGAACGCTGAAGCGCCGATTCGCGGCGCAGCGAAACGTCGGAAATGATTTGTCGTCCAAACCGGCGCGTGAGCGCGAAGTGCTGGTGGTCGGCGCCTTGAGCGACGATCTCGTCGCCGACATCGAGGCGGCAGAATACGGCGTCGAAGCGGGATGAGCTTTCCGGCCCCCCGGCCGGGCTTGGTCGTTCGCTACGCCTTTCTCTGGAGTCACGAACAGGGCGCTGGGGCCGCCGCGCGCCCGGGCCGCGCGAGGGTCTGTTTCCTGGGCCTATCTTCCGCGATAGGTCGCGGCGTCGATCTGGGCCTCGGTGATGTCAGTCATGAATGTCGCTCCACCGTTCACGCCGGGGCGACGCTGGGGTTGCAGTCATGGCCGCTAGGCGGCGCGATCGACCGTGAGCGTCGGGATCGCGGCCAGTTCGGCGACCATCTCACGCTCGGCGATCTTGCGGTCATAGGTTTGCTGAAGGCGCATCCAGATGCCCGCGCCGTTACCGCACAGCTTGCCGATCCGCAGCGCCATCCGCACCGTGACCGGCT